>JAKVBD010000024.1 GCA_022446985.1 Lentisphaerales bacterium | reverse complement strand
AATACTAAAATTCAAGCGGCTAAAAGAAAGGCATATGGGTATCGATCTTTTAGATCATATTCCACCATTATTTATATACTTACTGCAAAGCTAGACTTTACTAAAATCAATCCATGCCTCAAATAATTACCCCATGCAGATACGAAAGCGGCCAAATTAACATCTCTGAAGCCAACTCTAGCCAAAGTCGGCTGGGATAAAATCCGAGTTAACAGTGGCGACAGACCTATAGTCAAAGACGAGCCATGCCGAGATTTTATTTTTGCCCACGCAAGCTCTCAAATACGTTACGATATACCTAGAAATGCTACTTATTTTACTGCTGTAGACTGTTCGCCTCACAGTAAACCTGTTGGTTTCAAAGTTGTCATAGACGGCAAAGTAGCCTTTAAACTCAGACCTCTTTCTAGCTACAAAAAGAAGAACTATGAGTTGGAAATTAAAGTAAAAATACCAACAAATTCTCGTCAGATCGAGCTCATAACTGATGATCTTGGAGATAATAACTCAGATCACTCCTACTGGGCTTTTCCTGAATTTCAGATTAAATAATTAACGATACTGTTCGCCAAGCTGATCTAGATCGCCAGAAGGGATTCATTACTTAAAATGTCCTTGAACTTCTAGATCTTTACTTACGATACCTTTTGATGGATCCAAATAAGTAATATTTTTACCTTAGTCAAGTTTAACTACAGCATTTGGAAAGCGAGAACGATGTGGCTGAACAATAACGATGTCGACTTTTTAACCTTCTTGAAACAAAGCACGCACTTAACGGCCACTTTTATTTGAGTAATCATTTTGCCCTAAAATATTCTGTTCTTGGAACAAAGACCAAAATTTCTTTGATAGAGGGAAGTCCCCCTGAAGGATTTTCTGATGCAGCAAAAATTACTGATGTGAATAGAAGAGAAAATACTAAAATTTACTTCATATGTTCCTAACTCTGTTTTTTGTGTCCCTCCCAGTGACACCAGCAAACACAAGCGCAAAAATATGACTAAGTGTCATAAAAAGGAAATTTTTGAAGAAATCTCTAGAAGAGCAACATCAAGCTATTTGATATGGGATCCATCTTTTTGTAAACTTTTATTTACAATTTAAAAAATGATATAATTATCGTTAACTAAAGGTTACATACATGCTTGATAATAAAAAAATAATGGTCATTGATGACGAACCGGCTGTTGCAGGACTCGTAGGTGAAATAGTTAAAGAGTTCAACATAGAACCCCTACTTGTTTTTGATCCTAAATTAGCCCTCAGTGAATTTAATAAACACGAACCTTTTTTAATATTTAGCGATCTGACCATGCCCGGCATGAGTGGCATAGAAGTACTGGCAAGAATCAGAGAAAAGTCAACTACAGTCAATTATGTAATTATGACTGGTTATGGTAGTATTGAATCTGCGATAGACGCCATAAAACTTGGCGCTAGCGAATACATTCAAAAGCCTCTGAATCTTGACTTCATTCGTCATACTATCAAAAAATCTCTTGAAAACGATGCTCTCATTCGTGAAAATGCTGAACTCAAGGAAAAGTTACAAGATCAAAAATTCCCGCAAATCATAGGTAAAAGCCTTGGTCTTACTAGATTACTCGACATCATCAAAAAAGTTGCCTCGTCACAAACAGATGTCATGGTATGTGGGGAAAGTGGCACAGGTAAGGAAATGATTGCCCGGTCTGTACACAACCTCAGTCCAAGGAATGACAAACCATTTGTCGCGGTTGACTGTGTTGCCTTGCCCAGAACATTATTTGAAAGTGAAATGTTCGGCTATGAAAAAGGCGCCTTTACTGGAGCGGACAACCGTAAAGACGGCTTACTGCAACAAGCCCAGGGGGGAACCCTTTTCATTGATGAAGTAACCGAACTCGACTATGACCTTCAAGCTAAACTCTTGCGTGTCCTGCAAGAAAGAAAATTTCGCCGGGTTGGTGGCAGTGAATTGATTGATTTAGATATACGAATCGTCTCAGCAACTCGAAGAAACCCTTTGGAAGAAGTTGAGAAAGGGACATTTCGAGATGACCTTTATTATCGTTTGAGTGTCATTCCACTTGAAGTGCCAGCTTTAAGGGAGCGCCGGGAAGACATTCCCTTACTTGTTCACAATTTCATAACTCAGTCTGCTGAAAAAAATTCAATGGATTCTAAAAAAGTCTCACCAGAAGTTATGAATGTGCTTGAGCGCTATAACTGGCCCGGTAACATACGAGAACTTAAAAATGTTGTTGAAAGACTGCTCATTTTATCTGGAGACACTATCGAGCTTCAAGATCTACCAATGAACCTCAAACCTGGCAGTGACTCAAACTTAAACAATTTGGCGGACATCAATTTAGTCTACAAAGAAGCTAAGGAACAAGTCCTACATAACTTCACAAATAGTTACTTACAAAAGCTCTATCTGGAACAAAAAGGCAACATTAGCAACATCGCCAGAAAGAGTAAACTCAGCCGTAAGGCTCTTTATGACTTAATCAAAAAATTCAACATCAAATTTAATTAACTACTAGAGCCATTTAAAATTAATGGCCTGCTAAAAGTGAAAGTATTTGAAAGTATATAATAATTCAGATATAATACCTATTAGAAGATTTTAAGAGGCTTTAAATGTCCAATATTTCCAATCGACCTGACTGGTTCACCATCAAAGAAGCTGCTGACTACTTACAGATCGGCGAACCCACTTTATACCGTTGGATGCGAGACGGTAAAATCACTTTCCGGAAAATAGGTGACTCAACTCGCTTTTTACAAGAAGACCTCGACGAAGTAGTTGTCGTCCACCATTCTGTTAAGACCCTAAAAAACAAACCTCGCTGTAGCCAATGCGGCTCTAATAAGATCATCAATGGCAAATGTCAAAGTACTGGCCTTCTTTATTTTGTTCCTGAAGAGGCAAAATTTTGGACTTTTAAAACCAGTACGGTTGGTCTTAAGTCTTCAATGTGTGCAAATTGTGGGCATATTCAATTAAATGGCGACACAGAACACTTAAATAACCTTTTGAAACAATCAGAAGAAGAAGTTGAGGAGATCGAAGAATGACTGCAGAGTTCCCCGCGTACATGGAAAAAGTCTCTTCTCTAAGACATAGCCTTGCGAAAGCAATACAGGGTAAAGATGAGGCTATCGAATTACTTATAATGTCCCTTCTAGCTAATGGTCATGCCCTTCTTGAAGATGTTCCCGGAGTTGGTAAAACAACTTTAGCAAAGGCACTCGCGAAATCTATAAGTGCAGATTTTCAAAGAATTCAATTTACTCCCGATTTACTGCCTTCCGATATTACTGGCAGTCCGGTCTATAATCCCAATACCGGTGAATTCAAATTTAAGGAAGGTCCTGTCTTCAGTAACGTTTTACTTGCAGATGAAATCAATCGTGCCTCACCAAGAACACAATCAGCATTACTTGAAGCAATGAGTGAAACCCAAGTAACTGTTGCTGGCGAAAAATTTTCTTTAAAGCCACCATTTTTAGTTATTGCCACCCAGAACCCTGTTGACTTTCACGGCACTTATCCTTTGCCGGAAGCTCAGCTAGACCGTTTTGCCATACAGTTTGGACTCGATTACCCCGATCTGGAAGCTGAGCTTGAAATGCTCAAGTCCCGTAAAGATCACAACCCACTAGATGACATAAAGCCCGTCATTTCCTGTGATGAAATACGCAAAATGCAAGATCTTGTCAGACACATAGAAATAGAAGAGTCTGTAAGCCGCTACTTACTGGCCATTATCCGTTCAACAAGAGAAGATGGGCGTCTTCGCCTTGGTGCCAGCCCGCGTTCTTCACTTATGATCAGTCGCTGTGCTCAAGCCATTGCTTTTGTTAACAACCGCAATTATGTCATCCCGGACGACATCCAAAAAATCGCTCTTCCTGTTCTTGCTCACCGCATCATGTTAAATAATCAAACGATGCACTCAGGAGTTTCAAAAGCAGATATAATTTCTGATATAGTTCAAAAAACTCAAACACCTCTCTAGTGTAAGGGATTCTATGAAGAACCCAATAAAGGCATATAATCGATTCAAAAAGTGGTTTGAAAGGGGGCCCCAAAACATGGGTGCTCTCAAAATACCACGTTTTGTAGGCTACCAATCGGCAACCTTAACATTCCTTTATTGGATGCATTACTTAATCAATACTCATTTGACTTTAATTGGGCGCATCATGATTCTCATTGGTGTTCTGATGCTCTCCTACTGCATGTTTGACACAAAACTGGCCATGTCCTTCATAGCTTTTTCTCTTATTGCTCTTTACTTCATAAATTTTATTGTTGGTTATATTTTTAAACCACGCTTTAAAGTCAAGAGGCAAATACCCGCTTTGGCTACTTGCGGTGTGACTATTCCAGTTTATTACGAATTTAAAAATGAAAGTTCATTACCCGTCTACGACTTAAAGTTGGATTGCATCCACTACCCAGGCAGTCGCATGAAAAAAGTTGTCACTATTCCTTCACTGCCTCCAGGAACTGAAATTAAAGAAGAAAGTAAAATTGTCTTCAAAAACCGCGGGCTATTTTTTCTACCTGAAGTTTTTGTCGAAAGCTCCTTTCCTTTTGGACTCTGCAAATGGGGAAAATTCGGTACAGGATCACGAGAGGTTCGAGTGCTCCCAAGGCCAATGCATATAAACCGTATAGATTTAAACTTTATCACTGGTGAAAATGAACAGAACTTGGCGTCTGCTACAGACGGCAATGGTATGGAATTTACTTCTTGCCGAGAATTCCGCTATGGAGATAACCCACGCCACATTCACTGGAACAGCTGGGCAAAAACAAATATTCCTATTATTCGAGAAATGACTGATGAAGGTCAACCTGCCTTATCTGTAATATTCGATAACTGTATGCCTGTTAATTTAATCAGCAAATATAACGATATCCAAATAAACTTTGAAAGAGCTATTTCATTTTTAGCAGGAATCAGTGAATATGCTAAAAAGCAAAACTACAGAATCAAAAACTTAATAACATGCGATGACGAATTCTCTTTCACTGGAACTGACGTAACTGCTATCCACAATAAAATTATGGAAGAATGCTCTGAAATAAAGGATGTCCGTAAATTACAGAAGTTTGACCTCAAGCCTCATTTACTGGCAAAACTAGAAGAAACCAAAGGCCTCATCTTAGTCCTCTTAAATTTAGACCAATCACGTCGAGAACTAATCGAAAAACTCACGAAAGCAGATCTATCCTTGCGAATTTTCCTCCTTGGAAGCACTCCTCCAACTGAAGCTGGACCCTGGACCTTTCTATCTTACAGCAATATGAAAAATGAAAGCCTTGGAGATCTTTAAGTGACTGAAAGACAAAAAATGGTTTTCTTTCGTTGCTGGGCCTTCATGGTACCCGCCATGTTCTTTTCATTTGTTACAGATACAATGCATATGGCAATACTGGGCATGCTAATTAGCCTCATAGTCATTGCCAGAAAACAACCCATAGCTATAACACCACGTTCAGTCATCTACTCTATAGTCATTGCCTTTACAGTAGTGACTCTTTTCAATGCATTTGTGAAAATTGAAAATAGATTTCATCTAACTCCATCTGAACTTGGAGTACCAGCTATGCTTGTACTATCGATGGCAGCTACTTTTTTTGATGACAAACCTACAATAACTTCACTCACATTAATCCTCTCTATTTTCGCAATCATGATGAGTGGAGATATAAATGAAGGTCATGAAGTTATCACTCTTCCGATTCCTGCGAGCTTAGGTGACTTAGAAAACATAAAGTTTGTGTACCTTATCTCAATTTTCCTCTGCATTCCGCCTTTTTACTTTTTAATGAATCGTAGCCAAAATAAACTGAAAGTTACTAAACTACCTTCCCTTAAATGGAGCTTCTTAAAATACATTTTAATCGCTCTGTGCCTATTCGGGACTTTCTTATTTTATAAACCCACAGTGACGAACTTGGTACCAATGTCCCGCCAACTAGAGTCGTCAATTGTTCGCTGGGCCAGTCAATTCCGAATGCAGCGGCAAACTCAAGCTTTCAATGAGAAAATAACTCTTAAACACAGTTATATGTCAAAAAACCTCGATCTGGATACTGTATTTATTCGAGTGAAATCTTCTGAAATCCCAGGCTATCTTAGAAGTCGAAGTTACGAATTTTATCATACTGGTGACTGGGTTAGTGACACTAAACCAAGTACTATGCCACTCCTCACCGAAGACCATGAATACACCCACAGTACATTTTCTTTTCAAGGCTATCCGCAACCTGATAAAAACAGCTTAAAGAAAATGGATATTTACTACTCCAGTGATTTCAAAGTAAACACTCTCCTTCATAGAGGTTCAAGCAACTACCTTGAACTCAAATGTGATGGCTTAGAACAAACTTCAGATGGCACAGTCAGTGGCAAAGGCTTAGACTTTTCCGGAGGCTTAACTATATACAATACGCAATCTTCTAAGGGAGATGACGCCTTCCCTGGACCTGAATTAACCTCGAAAAACTTAGCCACTTACCTACAAGTACCCTCCTCAAATATGCGAGCTGATCTTATAGAAAGGTTTAAATTCATAAGCTCGCAAGACCCTAATATCGTCGCAAAAGAAATTGTAAAATTCTTCCCCAGTAACGGCTTTAAATACTCACTAAATGCTAAACTTGATTATAAACTTGACCCGGTATACGCCTTCTTAGAAAAGAAGGAAGGGCATTGTGAACTTTACGCAACAACTTCAATCATGATTCTGCGCAGCAAAGGTATTCCCGCTCGTTATGTAACCGGTTTTTACTGCCAGGAAGAACACCCTTCTGGAAGCTATTTTGTTGGTCGATCAATGGATCTACATGCCTGGGTAGAATATTACGACTCACAAAGTCAGTCATGGAAACTTATGGAGCCAACCCCACCAGCAAATTTACCACAAGGAAAACCAAAATTTAATTCTTTTTCTGCCATATGGGATAACCTGGCAGGCCGCTGGCAAGAGATGATCGCAAAAATAGTCAGAGGTTTCTTTGCAGAGTCAATCATTCTGTTTTTAGGTTCAGTTTTCGATTTCTTCTTTTGGTTTACAAATACTCCAATCAAGGCCACCTTTTCACTTATTACTTTAATTTTTATATTGTGGTGGCGAAAATTTAAAAGAAACAAGGCGATCAAAGATCCTGAATTCTACGCAGTTAATCAAGAATTCTCTAAAATCCTTCGTAAACTCAGTAAACTAGAAGGCTTCAGTAAAAAGCCATGTACAACTTTAAGAGAAATGATCAAATTTCTCGAAAATAGAGCTGATGAGATATCCTTAAAGTATGCAAGCTGTTTAAAAGAATATGAACTTTTAAGGTATGATAAGAATCGTAGATCGCCTGATACACTCAAAGAGATACAAAAGAAGTTAAGAGTTTTATCAAAGACCAGAATTAGATAATTGAGTACAAATAGAGTTCATAACCTGAACTAATTTTGGGTGAGATTCTTCAAACTCCTTTACAGACTCGCGTACTCCATTTAGAGCTATATCTAAAATCCCTTTATCTCCACCTTCACGAACGACCTCGTTCGTACCGGCTTCAGCAAAGCTACCAGTGCTTGATAAACGCTCTGAATCTTCCCTTGAAACGCTCTGCAACTCCTCTTTTAAGTCTTCAAGCAAATTAAGGACTGACTCCTTATTTTCATCCTGCATAGAAGGTGCTTGGCGAATTTTTTCTTCAATTCTATTTAATTTTTCTTCAATCATAAATTCTCCTTTATAAAATATTCCTTAATTCTATAGCCCCTGTCAAGAGCAGCAAATCGATAAACTTGTTCATATCTTTTGATTTAATTATAAACGGAGAACTCTTATGGCTAATATGGAAAATAAAGTCTGCTCAAATCAACCCGATATAGATGCTGCAAGTCCCTGCCTTAACTGCTTTAAATATTTGCCAAGAGTGCATCATCCAAGATTCTGGAGAAGGTTTTTGCACTCGAGTCTGTGCCAGAAAACACAAACGTACCGACGCAACTGTACAGGCTTATAAAGAGCATACCAAGCCTTCTCACTTTATTCGTAACTTAATATATCGGCAGCAGCAGGATACTGGGCTTTTAATAATCAAGGAAAGGTAAAAGAAGCTATAGATAGGGGGTAAACTTGATCTTCAAAAATAATGGTTATAAGTCAAGCTCTACGTCGGCAACATCGAGTTCCATAACTACCGAATGACTAATCATCTCAACATTTACAACAATTCTATGTGCACTTTTCCGGCGGTGAACTATACCATTCAGGCCTCTTAAAGGACCGGCTGAAATTATTATTTCCTTGCCTTTTTCAATTTCTGGAGAAACGAAAAGCTCTTCAGTCTCCTGCATACCTTCCAAGATGCGAATACTCTTCAAATCTTGACAAAGACGTTGTTCCTGATCTTTGCTAAGTGAAATGTAATTGACTATATGCCCTGTGCGCGAAAGAGTGGTCTTTTCTGCCTCGTTCATACATGCAAAAACATAACCCGGAAACATGGGTAGCTCGCTTCGAACAGTTCCCCTGCCTTTAGATCGTAATTTAACTTTTAAAGGGAGATATGCTGTAACATTGTACTTATCACAAAAAAGAAAAAATTTTTTCTCGCAACGTGGTTTAGTATGAACCGGAAGCCATATCCGATCATCAGAAATACTGAATTCCATTACTCTTCGCCGAACTTATCCTTAAAAAGGTTCGCCAAAGAATCGACTGCATCTTTTTCATCCGGCCCATCTGCAATAATACGAATAGAGGTACCTTTGCAAGCGGCAAAACCCATGATGCTCATTATGCTTTTCGCATTCACGCGCTCGCCATCTTTTTCAAGGTAAACTTCTGATTGAGATCCCATAGCCTGACGTACAAGCATAGCAGCAGGTCGAGCATGCAACCCAAGCTTATTTAATACTTCTACTTCTACTTCTACACTCAATTTTTGACCTACACGTTACTGTACAATTAGTGGTTCCTATAACCGGACTATATATTGCTTTACTATACAAGCTCACAACCAACTTATTAAGCCTGCTGGGGAATTGCCCATTTTACTTCTACTATGAAGTATCTACCTAAGCAATTTACATACCTCAAATGCTCAGGGGTGGATATTATAAAGCGACATGTAAAAAACGCAAGTCACTTTTTCCTTTTACCTTATCCATCATATATTTAAGCTTAAAGTATAGCTATTTTTTAGTATAATGAGCGTCTAAGAACTTAGCATCTTTTTTAATAGAGATCAAATCACCAAAAAAAATGCGCTAAAAGCATACAATACTGTCTAGCGCATAACAATTCTTAATTCAGTCTATGAATCAGATAAAGGCTTATCTTCAGAGTTTGATTCATTCATCAAAGTCGCAACACCTTCGACAGGTTTGCCATCCGGCTCCTCACCATCATCTATAACAACTTCTTTTTCTGCAGCTTTAGCTTCTTCCTCAGCCTCTTCAGTCAGAACAGGAGCACCCTCATCTGGAGTTACATCGTCATCCGATGATTTCTTATCTTCTTTTTCTGCAGGTTCTTCTACCTCTAGCTCTAAACCCAACAGTGACTTAACTTCAACTGCAGACATAGTCTCCTTTTTAAGAAGAGTCTCAGAAAGCAGAGTTAGCTGTTCACGGTTATCCATAAGAATCTTTTTCGCTCGATCAAATTGCTCATCAATAATTTCACGAACTTCTTCATCCAACTGACGACCAGTAGTGTCACTGTAGTCATTCGTAAATTGATATTGCTGTTGTTGTTCATCAGGACTATATTGAATGAAGCCCATATTATCACTCATTCCCCAATCACGAACCATACGACGTGCTATTGAAGTTGCACTTCGAATGTCCGAAGCCGCACCATTTGTGATTTCACCAAACTCAATCTCTTCAGCAATTCGTCCACCCATAGATACAGCGATCGAATCTAAAAGCTCTGAGCGGCTTTGAGTATATGAATCTTTGTCTGGCAAATACATCGTCGCTCCAAGGTAGGCATTTCCACGGGGAGTAATTGTCACTTTATGAAGTGGAGTAGCATGTTCACAATAAAGACCTACTAGCGTATGCCCTGCTTCATGGTAAGCAGTTAGACGCTGCTCTTTTTCACACATCTTACGACTCTTACGCTCTTTACCCCAGCGTACCTTATCTCGAGCTTCTTCAAGGTCATCATTAGTGATTGCTTTTTTACCTGCACCAGCAGCTAAGAGTGCAGCTTCATTGATAACGTTTGCAAGGTCTGCTCCAGCAAAACCAGCTGTACCTTTCGCAACTGAGCGAAGATCTACGGCAGCGGCCATTTTAACTCTTCTAGCATGCACTTTCAAAATTTGTAAACGACCTTCCAAGTCTGGTAAGTCTACAACAATACGTCTATCAAAACGACCCGGTCTCAGAAGTGCCGGGTCAAGTACATCCGCTCTATTTGTCGCAGCGAGTATAATCACACCATGTTGATTCTCAAAGCCATCCATTTCAACAAGAAGGGCATTCAAAGTCTGCTCTCTTTCATCGTGGCCACCGCCACCACCAACGCTTGCATGTCTAGCTCGACCGACTGCATCGATCTCATCAATAAAAAGAATGCATGGTTGATTTTTCTTTGCCTGGTCGAACATATCACGAACACGGCTTGCACCAACACCAACAAACATTTCAACAAAGTCTGATCCACTCATAGAGTAGAAGGGAACTTTTGCTTCACCGGCGATGGCTCTAGCAAGTAAAGTCTTACCTGTTCCCGGAGGGCCAACCATCAAACAACCTTTAGGCAAACGGCCACCAAGGTTTCTGTACTTTTCCGGATCTTTAAGAAAGTCTACTATCTCTTCAACTTCACTGCGAGCTTCTTCAATACCAGCGACATCTGCGAAAGTAACCTTTTCTGAAGAAGGCGACATAAGTTTTGCTTTACTTTTACCAAACTGCATTGCCCCACGACCGGCATTTCTAAGTTGTCTGGAGAATAGGAAATATATTATGAAAACAATAACAAGTAGAGGAAGAATCATCCCCAATACTTCTTTCATCGTCTCCTCACTTGGAGGAACGCTGGCAAAAGTAACGTTGTATTGATCACAAAGATCTTTAACTCCAGGAAGACTCTCTGTTAACAGAGTCACAACTAAGGTCTTTTTGCCATTTTTAGGTTCTGGGAAATTCTCACCTTTAACTTCTGGAGAGACTTCTACGTTTGCCGGAGTCCAACTTGTATAGCCTTTCTCGTGTAAAATCGTGACTTTAGAAACTTTCCCAGACTTCAAAAGACCTTCGAAAGCTATCTGGTCCATGTGACTTTTAACGTCTGCTTGTTTACTTTCAAACATCAAAAGCAGAAGTGGTACGAGTATAATGATCAACCAAATCAATTTATTTGGAAAAGTGGGGCCATTATTATTTTCTTCGCCACCGTCTTTTTTATTTCCATTATCTTTATTATTATCGCTCATTTAATTTCCAGAGTATTTTCATTAAGTTCTAATTGGGAAAAATTTTTTTGTAAAGCAGAATCAGTAATCCTATGACAACCACTACCAAAACACCAATAATGACTATAAATGCTGTTTTCGACTTATCAGATTCACTATTGTTTCCTTGCCCCATTTTGGTAGGATCTATATTTGACATGTCTCCATGTCTTACTGTTCCTGCTGTGTGAGAAATATCTATCTTAGTTTGTGTTGTGATGGAGGTTGTATTTGCCTTATCCTCTGAGTCAAAAAGTATCTCTATACCGCCTACTTGAAGAATGTCACCATTACACAAACGTTGTTCTGTGATTCGAATTCCATTTATCCGCGTTCCATTCGTACTATTCTTATCTTGAGCGACGTAGCTATCTCCATCTTGAACTAATTCACAATGATTAGTACTGATAGTTCCATCCGGGATAACAACTTCTACCCCTTCACTTCTACCTATGGTGTACAAACTTCCAGTTAGTTCGAAAGTTTTGCCCCTCATTATTTCAGATAAGATGATAATCCTTGGAACTGTCATCAAACTTCCTACTTCACGGACTTCTCAAAATTTAATTATAGACAATGTTGAAATTGAGTACAATCCCAACAAGCACGTCTAATTAATCTGTATTGATTCCATGTGCTTTCAAGTAGTCTTGAACTTCAATTTTGGCGAAATACAAAGGAAACTTCCCTTTTAGCTCTTTTGCTGTTTGAATAGCTTCTTTTTTCTTTTTATTAAGTAAAGAAGCTTCAATTGATAAAAACATCGACTTGGGAGCATACACAGGGTCTTTATAGAGGATGAATACTTGATTTGCATACCTTCGTGCTGCCTCGACATCCTTCCTTTCTAAAAGAATTTTTGCCATACCGTAAAGAATGCGACAGATCGACTCTTCATCTCCTGCCTTTATTTTTAAGGCAAATTCAAATGTCTGAAAAGCTTGATCCTTCTTGCCTTCGTAGGCATAAATTTCTCCTAATAGAGACATGGCATCAACTCGTTCTTTGTTGTCTTGATCTCCACACAGCTGTAAAGTTTTCTTGAGTGGTATAACACCCTCAGAGTACTTCCCGCCAACAACACTCATCCGAGCTTGACCAAGTAAACCTGCCATCTGTAATTTTCTATCTTGAGATAATGCGAGCCTTTGATAAACTTTTCGAGCAACTTCTGAATACTTATACTTTTCTAAAAGAGAAGCCACCGTTATTTCTTCATTAGCACTAAGTAAGGATTTAAATTCATCTCGAGTTTTAAAGACTTTCGCCAAAACAACAACGCCAGCCTTCTCTTGATCCAGTGAAATCTTTGAAAAACCTAAGAAAATTCTACAATCAGATTTTATACTTTCCTCAAGCCCCTCTTCTTTCAAACAAAGCTCTAAAGCTGTAACTGCCTCTTTGAATTTGCCCTGATAATAATAAACGCGACCAAGTACTGATTGGAGCACGGCCTTTTCCGAGTCTTTTACTTTCGCAGCTAACATCTCTTTCAAGAAAACAACGGCATCATCATAACGTTGTTCAATCAATAATACTTCTACAATTCGGTTCTTTACAAAAAAAGCTTCTTTACCATCTGAGAAGTTAACTAGATATTTCTTGAAAACTGCTAACGCTTTGCCTGGCTTAGAAGCATTTATCCAGGCTTCTCCTCCGCGAATAAAAGCGCTCCCACGGTATTCTGAATCCACCCTTAGTGACAACTCTTCCCAAATCTGAGCTTCATCGGAATATTTTTTCTGTTCACTCAAAACACGGGCTAAAGCAAAATAAGCACTATCCAAATAAGACCATTTGCCATTAAATTTCTTTAGTGACATTCTCAACAATGCTTCTGCAGAGACAAATTCCTTAATTTTCTCAGCTTCCAAACCAGCAGTATAACAAACATCTGCCAAATGAACACTTTCTGGATAGAGCTTAACCATAAGCCTAGCGTGAGCTAATGCTTCTTTTGACTTACCCCAGGCGCTCAAACAATTTAGCTTGTTAAACCAACAATTTTCTTTAAAAGCATCACCTTCAGCTTCAATGCACTTTTCATAAAAAGCAACTGCCTTGCTATATTCTTTTAGTTGCTGATATGCATAAGCCGTGAGATACTGAGCCTCAAGTTGAATAACTCCTGCAGAATCTGCATTCAAACCTAAAACTTGTAAAGCCTCTAAAGGCCTGCCAAGCCCAAGCTCACACCTAGCGGCTTGATTAACAGAATTTTCTTTGAAACGGCCATTAGGATAATTTTGAATAACATGCTCAAAAGAGCGTCGAGCTTGTTCTTGTTGATCCACCTGAAAATAGATCATCCCCTGATTATACCAGGAGTTTTCAGCGATTTCTGGATCGGTTCCCTTCTGCAAAGTTAAACGGCTGTATTGCTTAAGAGCATCCTTCGCTTTGCCTCTTTCGCTCAATAATGATGCATAAGCAAAAATAGCATAGGCTCTAGTTTGATTCGTGCCTTTATACCCCAGAGACGCCAATTGCCGGAACCTCAAGAAGGCTTCTCCTGGCTTAGCTTGCTGCAAATAAATCCTGGCGGATTCATAACGCGCACTTTCCCATAGCGAACCCTTATCTACTTTTCGATTGATTGCCTCAAAAATTTTAAGAGCGCCATCATACTTTCTATCAGCAAAGAGCAACCGCGCCTTATTCATGCGCGCACGCTCTTTATGAGTCAGATTCGATTCATGCGAAATATATTCATCTAAAGAAACAAGAACTTCGTCCTCATTACCAAGCTTTTCATGGCATTCATAAATTCGCCAACGAGCATTTTGAGCTAAACTGGAATCAGGAAACTTATTTAAAAATGATTTGTATTCAGCAAGTGCATCTTTGTACCAGGTTCTAGAGTAAAGCCCTTCTGCAAAGACCCAAAGTTCCTGATCTCCTTTAGTTTCCTCCTGCAAAGCAGGGTTAGTTCTTTTCTCCTTTTTCTCTTGAGCAGTAACAGAAAAAAGAAGCAAAAGAGTTATACCCAGTAAACGCACTATTTTGCCTCCGGCAACTCGTATGGTTCCGATGCAATTCGCACATCATCAATTTGCAATGCCTGGCATATATCGAAAACTTTGACAAAAAACCTATGGGGCGTTTCTTTGTCACAACGAATTATAATTGGTTGAGACTGGTTAAATTTTTTGACAATATCATTGAGGACTTCTCGGACTCCATCAATATCCATTTTGATATTATTAACAAAGTACTTTCCTTCCTTATCGATATTTACAATCAATTCGACATTCGCTCTATCAACATCAGTTCCAGATTCTGCTTTTGGCACCTTAACTTCAAGATTTTTTTCAAGCTGGTAATATATGGAAGAAACCATAAAAAATATCAGCAACAGAAACATCACATCCACCATAGGAGCCAGCTGAAAGCCGTTCTGATTTTCGTTGATATTCTTTTTAAAGTTCATAAAAGTCCCTAGTTTTTAGATACAAAGGTTCTTAAGACTTTACTGCATTCGTTCTCAAGATCGGCAATCAAGTCATTTACACGACCTCTTAAAAATGAATGAACCATCATCGCAGTTATCCCCAGAATCAAACCCGCGGCAGTTGTAATTAAAGCTTTGGATACACCATCAGCCAAATGAACAGGATTAGCTGAACCAATATCCACACGCAAGCCTCCAAAAGCCTCCCTCATACCAAGAACTGTACCTAACAAACCAATCATTGGAGATACAATCGCTATGTCATTTATATACTGAATCTTTTGCCATAGGCTACCCGCCTGACGAGAACCTTCATCTTCTACGGCATCTCTCAAAACATTGTACGATGCTTCTGGATTTAGGACTATTTCTTCTGCTGCCGCACCGATAATTTTAGCTGCAGGTGAATTATCATTCCCACATAAAACTTTCAGCTTCTCTAAATCATGGCTGGCAGCAACCTGCTCAGCTTCTCTTAAAAAAGATTTTGGAGAAAGGACTTCGCTTCTCAAAGTCATAAATATGAAAGAAGACAGCGCTACAAAAAAAACTGACAGACCAAGAAGTACATAGAGCGTATTTCCGCCTTGCGCGATTATACTGGTACTTTCTGCAACGGCTGCTTCCGGCGCAGCAAACAGGGGCAGCAAGCAAAATAGAGCAAATATAATAAAACAGTGCTTCTTCATTTAAAATCCCGAATTTCTTGGTTACATCGACACATCATATATCTGTAAAATTCCCTAAGTATATCGTAACATGTCGGCTAAGTCTTAATTTTTAGAGACAATTTCACACTTTTTTCACAAAAAACTGCAGAAACTTAAAGTTCACTCGCTCAAAAACTTTTACAAGACTGTGAAAATATATAACTTTTATATAAAACCGGGCGATAACCGTTGTAACGGGAGTCTAAAGTAAACTAATATCTAGGCTGCTATGCATTTTGACAAAAATTACAGTAAGTTTATGAAGCTTTATACTCAAAGCGTGCCGGTACTGCGCTCTTTATTGAGAAAGCTGCTACCAGACTGGGAAGATGTTGACGAAGTTCTACAAAACACCAGTCTCATACTTTGGAAAAAATTTGAACAATACGAAGAGGGCACCGAGTTTGCCAAATGGGCTTGTGTCATTGGTCGTTATGAAGTCTTACGTTATAAACGCTCTAAAGCCCGTGACCGGCACTACTTTGGTGATGAACTTCTGAACATTTTGGCAGATGAAAACCTTGAGAACCATGACCGCCTGGAATCGGAACGCAAAGCTCTGAAGAACTGTCTAAACAAATTAGATGACAAACAGAGAAAAATTACTTTAAGTGCCTATTCAGGAGAAAAAAACATTAAAGATGTTGCTGAAATATATGGTAGAACTGCCACTGCTATGTACAAAGCTCTTAAAAGAATCCGTACTAATCTTTTTGGCTGCATAAAAAAGGAAGTATCGAATCAATGACAGACAATCAATTCGAAGACTTAGTTCACTCTTTCTGTAATGGTACACTTTCGACCAATGAAATGACCTTACTTGAAGAAGAATTGAAAAAAAACACTCTCAGGAGAGATACATTCAACAGTGTTCTTAATCTTGATGCAGCTTTAAAAGAAGAAGCCGAAAGATTTGAATTTGAAGATCCCGGTCAAAGCCCTACTGGGAAAAGCTCAACAAAGAGCCTATGGATTGCAGCAGTTCTTTTAGTTTCTTTCAACATCTATATCTTAAGTCATCTGATTAAGCCTACTGAAAACCCGGCCACAAAAGAAGAGCCTACTCAAACAAGCCTTGCACTCATTAGCAAAACCTTAAATACCGAAAGTACTACCAGCAGTAAGCCATTTACACCAGGACAGCAACTCGAACCTGGATTACTATCTCTAGACAAAGGCATCATGCAACTTGAGCTCTTTAGTGGAGTCACTCTTCTGATTCACGGTCCAGCCAAGCTAGACATCATTAACCCAATGCACATAAATCTTCTTATAGGGAAACTCAGATGTCAAATTCCCAGTCAAGCGAAAGGCTTTACAATCAATACTAATGAACTTAACATTGTCGATTTGGGTACTGAATTTACCATTGCTACTACTGCTAATAAATCAGATTTATTCGTCAATGATGGAAGTGTTTTTATTCAAGATCCTGAGAATATGAAAAAACTCCGAACTCTAAGTAAAGATCAAGGTGTATCATGGCAAAACAAAAGCTTCCTCCCTTACCAAATTGGTGAAAATGAAATTACTTTTCAACAACTTGCTGAATTAGACGAGATGCAGCATGCTAGTAAGTTTTTAAACTGGCAGAAATTTGCTAAAACGATTCGTACACGTTCAGACGTCATTTTATTTTATAGTTTCGAAAATCAACAAGCTCAAACCAGAACTGTCCTAAATGAAAGCTCGATAAACTCCAAAGATCTTGATGGAGCAATTGTTGGTGCAAAATGGGTAGAAGGTCGCTGGCCTCAAAAGAAAGCTTTACACTTCTCCAGTACAGGTGACCGTATAAAACTGAATATTCCAGGAGAATACCAAGCGATGACTTTTAGCTGCTGGATCAAAATTCAAAGCTTTGACCGCTGGCTAAGCTCTTTAATTCTAACAGATGGCTTTGATGCCAATGAGTTGCACTGGCAGCTAAGTGACTCTGGTGAAATTATTCTTGGAGTTAGACAAACTGGAAATATATTCTCCAAGCCTGTTATCAGCTCTCAAGATTTAGGACGCTGGCTTCACATTGCAACGGTTTATGATCCTGACAAGAAAGAGATTACTCATTATCTAGATGGACGTGAAGTTCATAAAGGAAAAGTCTCTAAGACACATCCAATTAAACTTGGTAAAGCCGATATTGGTAACTGGACCAGTAACCAGAGAAATGATCACTCGCTTCGAAGCCTAAAAAGCACATTGGGTGAATTTATAATTTTCTCAAGTGCACTGGGCGGTAAGGAAATAAGAGAGATTTACGAAAAAGGCCTTCCTGAATAAAGACTCTTAATTAACCGTCAAAATCTTCATCGACAAAATTGCTTACTCCACTCTGGAAGTACTTGTCTTCGTCGATAATCAAACCACTCGGATTTCTACCTCTTTCATCCACCTTAGTTTCTCTGGCAAATTTATCTGCCATTTCTTGAGCTCCTTCAGACATTGTTGGTTCAGGAGCACTCACAGGAGGTGTTTGAACTAGGGCTGATTCAAAATTTGTTTCCGCCATAAGAGCCTGTTCATTGGCATCTATTTTATCTGCCAGTGAAACAGTGTCATCCAACATTTGGTTTTGTTGCGCCATTCTTTTCTTTTTGCCAGCCTTAGCAAGAACAACAAAAGCAACAATAATTATGACTAAAGCAGCAACTCCTACACCAATATATAGATATAGGTTTGATTCTGTTGATTTAGCTCCGCCAAAAGTAAGATTTGAGTTTAATGGTATTGTTGTTTTTCTGACAGGAGAATCAGTCGGGGCCACTATTCTTCGACGAGCTTTTCTTGCTTCAACAGGATCGACCTTTTCTTTGGGCTTCACCGCCTCTACTACTTTTTTCTCTTCTCCCTTCTGTTCAACAACAGTAGACTTATGGAACTCTCCCGCTCTATCATTGATATACCCATCCAAATCAACCTTCACAGGACCATAATCCTGAGCATTGACGGCTACTGATAAAACTATAAGAACGAAAAACGAGAGTTCTTTAAAAAATTTCATTATTATTCCTGACTTTCCTCAACCGATGACATAAGAATAAACCACTATAGCCTAGGCGCTATATATTTCCATGCTCATTCAGGACTCTTAGAAGATCTTACAACTAAGCGCCAATCGACTTCAATTTTTCCTGGCAAATCCTTGTACAATAAATCCCCTGTATATAACAGCTTCTTTTTCGTCTGCACATATTCTAACACTAAATTATCCAGCTCTGCAACACCACATTTCCCTACGAGAAAATAAACATAACTTTTAGATAACTTCTTAAATAGAATCTTGGTGTTTTTTGTTGGAACTACACCCTTCGCAGCGTCCTTTACAAGCTTGAGGTCTACAGGGCATAATTTCTCTTTACCGTCTTCAAGCCAAACAACTCTTTGAGTAAATGTTTTTCCTCCCGCTATAAGTTCAACAGAAGGTAGAACAGGCTTAAGTAAAGTATTGCCATCATGTGCATCAGGTTCTTTATAAACTCCTACCAGAGGAACCCGAGCTCTCTCCAAGCCTGAAATACTGCGAGCCGACACTTTATAGACGGGAAGATTAGGCTGTGGTGGCTCACCTTCATTAACCAAAACTTGACTAAAACCTAGCTTTTGATGCGGTAAACTCATGATCGTTGGGTCATCAAGTTCATCTCTTGCTTCTTGCTCCAACAAATAAAAATTGGTTTCACTGCGTGGCATGACTGTCAAAAAAGTAGGAGTCTGATTGATTTTTTGACTTGTTTCAACACTTTCAATTCTGAATAAGCCCCCTAAAATCAAAAATAGAACTGCGAGCACAATTAAAGGCAAAATGAATGACGGTTTCCCTCGACCTCTTTTCATCTTAGTTGCTTTCAATTGGTTGACCGACAACCTGATTAACACGCACTTTCAGCTTCACTGCCAAAGCACTGATTCTCATAATGTATTTATAAGGAATATTTTCGTGCGCCTTTAAAGAAATCGTCGGCAAGCGTCCTTCATCTTCAAGTCCAGGCTGTGTTCGATCATTAATTCTTTCTGCTAACTTAACTTCCAGTGCATCCCAACTCACCTCTTCGTTGTTGAAAAAGACGATAACACCTTCGTCCTTAGTTAAGTCACCTCGAGGAGCCAACACCACCACAAGCTTGTCGCCCGCTACCATAGGAGCTTTTGATTTAGGTAAATCAACTGCATAGCCTGGTTGAAAGTCATAAGAAGTACTAATTAGAAAAAATATGACAAGAATGAACATGACGTCCACCATAGGAGCCAAATCCATCTTTCCTCTAAATATCCTGACATTAGTCTTGAAGCGCATGTTCCTCGCTTGCCTCGACTTCTTCAGTTTTTTCCACTTCAAAATTTTCGCTGGCGTCTAACTTTACCTCATTATGAGAAAGAAAAAAAATAATTTCTGTAGCTGCCAGTTCCATCTCATTAACAATTGTCTCAACCCTTGTAACAAGAAGATTATAAAAAGCATATGTCGGAATCGCGACCGCTAAACCGGCTGCAGTCGTAAAAAGAGCTTCCGAAACATAAGGAGCCAGACTTTGCAAATTAATATAAGCCGTATTCGTACCAATCGCATGAAATGCTTTAATCATACCAGTCACTGTCCCCAATAATCCAAGCAACGGTGTTATGTGAGCTATAGTGGCCAGTATATTCAGGTTCTTTTCCAGACGTGGAATTTCAGAAAGGCTTACTTCTTCTATCGCCTGTTCAATATCTCTTACATCTTGTCCGGCACGTATTATAGAGGCCCTGGTCATATGCGCTATTGGCCCTGGAGTATCATCACATATACTAATCGTCTCAACAACATTCGAACGCTTTAAATTGTTGAAGATACCCTGAATGAAATCTTTAGTATTAATCTGGCATCTATGGTAGTGAAACAATCTCTCTATCACTATAAAAAGAGAAACCCCTGCGCAAAAGATGATCGGCCACATGAGTGCACCGCTCTTTTGCATCACTTCCCAAAAAGATTCATATATCATAAAATTAATTTACCTGTACGTTCTGACTCTTCACAATTATCTCGCTGACAGTAATGACTTCTGGCCTTTTTTCAATAACTTAGCAAGTCCCATAACACTTAAAAAACAAAGTTAACAGTCGGATACGCTTAGCCTATTCTAAAACGTTTGGTCAATACTTAGAGAAAAGTCATCTGCTTCATAATTATCAAGCTGCTCTGTCCTATCGTACCCGACACCTAACATCCAATTATCAATAAAAAAGCTTATTTCTGATCCAAGGATCCAAAAATTATTGTCTATTTCTTGATTCGAGCGTAAGAGAATCAGTCCAACTTACATTCATTCCAACACTGCACCAATCGGTAAGATAACGTGATAAATTAGCCAAAACTAAAAAAACCGTATTGTAACCATAATTAAAATCAAGCCAGCTCAAACTGCTCGAAGTAGACAAAGCAGCAGGGCCGAAATCGTGATAAGTCATAAATAATCCACCCAAGCCATAAGTAAACGTATTTCCATTTGTCTATTCTTGATCTATATCTTGAAAAAGTGTTTTCGCTTAACATTCCAGATAGAGAAAATACTGCCTCTTCTACATCCCCCTCTCCATATAAAGCGTCATCATCAAAACGATGTATATTTGTAATCTATACCCAAACTAAGTGAATCTAAAAAATCCCCACTGTTTAGAGGCTCTTTTTCAGCTTGTGTTTCTCTGGCCAATTTTAAGGTATTGTTCAAGATTCTACTAGCCGGTAAATTTGGTCTAGTAGCATTAGTCTCTACTTCCACTTCATCGTCCAAATAACGACTCCCTACCTATCCACCTAAAACCGATGGGGCAAAAATCATTGCAATTAAAACCCTTCGATACAGCACAGACCTTTGCTGATTTAATGCTTAGTAAGTTTAAGCATAAGGAGAGAGGCTTTTCAAGACCTCTGGAAGAGTCTCAACTAAGTCATCAGCAACTGTGCCGCGAATGCCTTTATCTGTCATATCTCCTGCGAGACCATGAACAAAAACTGCTGCACCTACAGATTTATAAAAATCATTGAACTCTGCCGAAAAGGCTCCTATCACACCAGCTAAAACATCACCAGAACCAGCAGTTGCTAATTTAGAACAACCTGAACTATTTATAACATAAGTACCATCCGGCTTAAAAATTCGACTAAACTGACCTTTAAGAACAATAAAAACGCCCATGCGTTGAACAATTTCTGCTGCTACCTCGAAATCACTCCCGGATAAACCTAGAATCTTTCCTAGCCTTTGTATTTCACCTGAATGAGGGGTCAAGACAATATCGTTTTCACTAGCAGAAATTAACTTATGTAAATCTGCCACAAGAGACAAAGCCCCTGCATCCAAAACTATCCGACAATCAGTTCTGAGCATTACTGCCAACATTTCCTTTGCTGATGCTGAAGCGATAAGACCCGGACCGAATACCACCGTATTAACCTTTGCTAATGACTCTCTTATTGCCTCAGCAGCAGTTTCATGGAAGTTGCCATCAACACATGGTTCGATCCCAACTGAAATAATTGAATCAAGCTTTGGCGCCTCTCCTGACCCCGGATAAAAACAGCTCACCATGCCTGCTCCAGCTCTAGCTGCGGCAGCAGATGCCAATTTCACTGCTCCCATATATTTCTTGCTACCACCAATCACTGCAACATTCCCACAACGGTATTTATGTACACTATGAGAACGTCTAACAAATAAACCTGAAATATCCTCAGAACTTATTATTTGTCCCTCTGCTACAAAATGATCAACAATTATTTTCGGGAAACCTATATCGATACATTTAAGAACACCTGTACACGCTGCTCCTCCTGAAGAGAAATACCCTATTTTAGGCAATCCAATGGCAACAGTTAAATCTGCCACAACTGCATCGCCACAGATATTTCCAGTTGTCCCATTTAAACCACTTGCGATATCAACAGAAACAACAGGCAAACCACTTTTATTTATTTTTGAAACTAATTTTAAGTAAGGCTCCCTCAAACTTTTACTTAAGCCAGTTCCTAAAAGACAATCAACTAAGATTTGACCTGACTCAAAGCTTGTTTCCTCTGTAAACTCTTCAAGCATTACTTCAGTCGGCAAGAGCTTTGCATGATACAAAGCATCTCCCACTAAATCTGATAACGATGTAGTTGCCAAAACCTTGACATCATAGCCCTTTTCAAATAATACCTTTGCAATAACATAGCCATCACCACCGTTATTCCCCTTGCCGCACAATATAACAAATTGCTTCCTGAACTTTTCATGTAGGCCTGCAGCAAAATTTAAAATCTCTTTTGCTGCCCCCACCCCTGCTCTTTCCATGAGAACTACACCAGACACATAGCCCTTTTCTATAGTCTCTTTATCAATCCCCCTCATCACTTCCGCTGTGACTATTTTCATACCTACTCCAAATTCCCTATTGAAAATATTCTGTGCAAAGCTATTTCTCTTATTAAAAGTTTTGACGAAATGAACGATTTATCTCTTGGCATTTCACCTTGTCCAAATGACACTTTTATGTTTCACCATCTACTAAATAAAAGTGAATTACCTCTTACAAACAACCTAAACCTTACAATCGCCGATGTCGAGGAACTAAACCAACTCTGCCTTGCAGGAAAACTAGACATGAGCAAAGTCTCATTCCACGTTTTAGGTAAACTACGAGAAGATTATTGTCTCTTAAACTCAGGCAGTGCACTTGGCAGAGGTTGCGGGCCGTTAATTATTACTAAAGACTCATTAAAAAGCCTAGAAGGCAAGACTATTGCTGTCCCGGGAATAAACACAACTGCCTATCTTCTCCTCAAATGCTACGCTCCTGATAATATAGAAATCAAAGAAATGATCTTTAGTGACATCATGCCTGCTGTTCAAAAGGGTGAAGTTGACGCTGGTTTAATTATTCATGAAAGCCGTTTCACATACCAAAACCTGGGACTTAAACTTGTTGTAGACTTGGGAGTATGGTGGGAGAACCTTACTGGATTACCTATTCCACTTGGAGGCATTATAGCCTCTCGCAAACTCCCAAAGCAAACAATAATTGCTATCGATCAAGCTTTAAAGGCCTCTGTTCAAGACGCGATGAGCTCAACATGGGAGTCTGACCCAGAAATGATGCAGTTTATCTTATCAAATAGCCAGGAAATAGAACCTGAAGTCTTACGTTGCCATATCGAAACTTATGTAAACCAGGAATCCATAAGACTTAGTTCTGAAGGTATCTCTGGTATCGAAAAACTTTTCGAAGTTGCCGAAGAACGTGGTTTTATTCCTAAATCTTCTTTACCTCTTATGGCCCCCACTCAATGAAAAGGTGCGTAATATTCCCTATCCTCCTATTTTTAGGTGCATGTCTCTCTAGTAATGAGAAAGAATACCTGCAAATAGGCAACAAAACTTACAGAATAATCTCTAACCCGGTTGTCTTAATTAACCGGAATCTTGTCGATGCAGCTGTTTACTGGCATCAAAGATCAGATGACGCCATTATCCGCGTCACTCATAGCAATGAGCTAAAGAAGGAAATTCTTTATTGCAAATCTATTACAAAGACTTTCTAAACTTGTTGAGAAAAAAAGGAAAGTAATCATAGCTTTAGATGAAGATATGATGCAATATAGTCGAACTAAAACCCTTTTAAATTCATTATCCAATAACACAAATTTACATTAGCTACTTCCCCCAAAAAGGCCGTAAAACAATGAAACACTTATTCTTTGCCAGTCATTTCGAAGCGACACCTTTCATTCTTGATTCAATGAATAAAGTAAACAATGCTCCTGAAGTTTATGAGGGCGAATACCGTGTTATTATTATAGGTACAGGAATTACCCGATCTGCAATAAACTGCTCAAGCTACTTCGAGAAGTATGATATATCTGAAAATGACTACTACATAAATCTTGGTATAGCCGGTTCTGTCGCCCCAAGAAAAATCGGGGAAATCCTCAATATTTCTCAGGTCCAGATTTTCTGCTCAGAGCCAATCCCTGAATCAAGTAAAAATATCTGGCAAACCTCATACCCTGAAATCATTCTAAACTGCAATGGCAAAAGGTTAGGCACCTCGCTTCATCCTGTTTGGGGCTCTAAATTCCACACTTTACTCAATGAGCAAGAAATTGATTTAGTCGATATGGAAGGCTATTCGTTTGCTCAAGCCTGTGAGAAATATTCGATCTCAGCAAAAATGGTTAAAGCAATCAGCGACAACCTTACTAAAAAATCACAAAGTAGCTTTCTCGAAAATGCCCAGGCTGCTATAGATTCGCTTTACCGCCACTTTATAAATGAATTAAAGTAGTCCTCGCCGGACTCCCTCAAATAGAAATACCGTAGCTGCCTGAGCGACATTTAAAGACTCTGCATTTCCCGGCATTGGAATCGTAACTTTCTCTCCCAACGAAAAATCAGCGATTCCATTTCCTTCTTCACCAAAGACTAAAGCTCCATCAGAAAGTTCAAAACTCTCATCATAACAGCTCACTCCGTCTCTTGGCGTCGTCAACCACAAACTTCCTGTTAGACTTTCCTTAATTTCTTTAAGGCTTTCAACATGACAAATACGAAGTTTAAAATGAGCACCCATACCAGATCTCACAACTTTGGGATTATAAGGGTCTGCTGTCCCCTTGGTCAAAACAACTTCCTTCAAACCTACTGCCAAGGCTGTTCTTAATATAGTACCGACATTTCCCGGTTCCTGTAAACCATCAAGTACTAATATATAAGGGTCAGAATAGAGAGGTTTCAAAATTGGCGTTTTTTCCACTATAAACATTACGCCTTGCCCATTCTCTGTCTGAGATAAGCTCTCAAACTCTTTGTCAGAAACAGAATACAAAGGACAATCCGGCAAACCTCTGAGCCTTGCCAAACCTTTCTCTGTCAGTACCGCAAACTTGATCTCCACTCCCGCCAAGATCGCCTCATCACAACAGCGTTCACCCTCTACAACATAAAAGGACGCCTTTTTCCTCCCTTGCCGAGTTTTATATTTTTTAATCTCTTTCTCAAGAGAATTTGGCAGTTTTTGAGCCATAAAATCCTTTAAAACTGATTTTTTTGCACTGAAAGTGACAAAATTATTATCCTAATACTGGCAAAAAGAAAGTACCATGTTAAAGTTTTTTTCGGAATTAACAGTTTCTACGGAGATTGGACTGTGAAAAATAGCTTGCCTAAAACGGAGTGTCTTGGTATGATTAAGCGCTTATCTGCATCAGCCTTAGTGGTTCTAGCAGTTGCCAGTTGTAAACAACTGGACAAAAAAGAAGCAGCGAATGCTGCGGCTGAAGAAAATTTTTATAAGCCACGTGTTATTGATGTCAATAAAGTCAAATTTTTAACACCTGAGCAAAGAGCAGAAAAACTCGGTAAAAACTGGGATAAAAATGAAGCTCTAGCAAACCATATCGATCCCGATAATGTTGAAGTAAAATTGGACATGTCCACAGATCGTGAAGTCAATTTGGAATACGCCAAACAATTCGCGCTAAATGTTCAGCCCAAGAATTCAAAAGGCTACGGTTCAGTATCTATCTCTAGCCAATGGCTCAAAGAAGGTGACGAAATATCTTTCGAAGCTATTTCAGATGATAAAGCTACATTTGTTAAATGGGAAGGCGACATCACTGAAGGTGTCACTATTAAAGATAATGAAATCAACGTCATCATGGACAGACCAAGAACTGTTTACGCTGTTTTTGCCTCCAATGAGAATGAGCTCACTGTCAAATCTCAATTTGGCGACCCCAAAGGTAACGGCGTTTACAAAAGAGGCGAAAAAGCCGAGTGGTCAGTCACATCTCCTTACACTATCTCCGATGTAGAAAGAGTAACTACTCCGGTTACCAGTGGCTCAATCGATCTTGAAGATGACAAGACAATCAAAATCGATTGGCAAAGAGAATTTCTAGTCAAGGCAAGCAGTAACAAACTCGGTACAGTTAACGGTTCTGACGTATGGGTACCTCAAGGTGCAGAAACAGTCGTAGAAGCAATCCCTGCTGATGAAACTGTTGCGTTTGTTAAATGGGAAGGTGTTAAAGGCCCTCTTGCATTAACAAATCCATTGACATTCAAGATAGACAAGCCTGAAAACATTAAAGCTGTTTTTGCTAAAAAGCAGTACAACCTAACGGTTCAATCTGAGAACGGCGAAGTTACAGGTACAGGCCTCCAGGCTTCTGGATCTACTGCAACATGGACTGTTACATCTCCTGTTCCAACAGAAGACGACGCAGTAAGACTAGTTGCTGAGCCAGCCAGCGGTACAGTAACCATGAACTCTGACCAAACTGTAAAGGTTAACTGGAACAAAGAGCTTCGCGTTAAAGTCTTCAAAAGCAATGGCGAGCAAATCGTTGATCTAGGTGAAGTTTGGATCAAAGAAGGCGAAGAGCTTAAAGACTATGCAATTACTGGCCTAACGGAAAAAGAAAAAGTCTACTCATGGACTGGTGAAATTCCGAAAGAGAAAAGAGCTGAATACCCTCTAACTCTAAAAATTCATAAGCCTCTCGAGCTTGTAGCGAACTTAAACCCAATAATGAAAACTCTGACTTTCAACAATGAAGTCGATAACCAGCCAGATACATTCCAACACTTGGATACAGACACTGCGTCTCACAAAGTCCCAAACATCCGTTTTATCAATGACGGAACTCGCATGGTTCTCAACAAAGACGGTTTGAAAAAGCAAGTTGACTCTATGTCAAAAGTACCAACAGCAAAGAAAGTTGCTAAGGGCGACAAATCAAGTCTTGAAACAGTTGACTTTGAAGGCTGGAAAGACTGTGTAAGAATCCGTACTGCATTCGCTCAGGTTATCATCAGCCCTGAAGCAGGTCGTGTTGTTTACTTCGGTTCTCCGGATAATAAAACAAACCTACTTTGGCTAAATGAAGACCACAAAGGCACTAGTATTACTAAGTCTCAGGCTCAAGAAGACTGGGCTGACAAAGGGGGTTCTAGAGTATGGATCGCTCCAACACTAGTTAGACACGCTCTAACAGGAAAGGACTTCCCACCAGCTTACGAAATAGATGGCGCTCCATTTAAAAACGTAATTATCAGTGGTGACAGAGTAATTGTTCAGCAATTCAACAGCGCTGAGTACGGCTGCACAATTGAAAGAACATACCAGCTTAAGAAAAACAAGCTCGTTATCGAGACTTCACTCGTTAAGACAAGCGATGCTCACAACTACCTTATTGGTCCTATGACACTGACTCAGTTCATCAGACCTGACAAAATTACATTCGGTAAAAGTTTAGCTCCTGTTGACCATGTTAAAGGTTATGTCGCACTAGAAGGCGATGTACCTGAATTCAAGAAAAATGAACTTGACGATACTCGTTTCACATTGGAAGTCCCAAGAGAAAATGATATCAATTGGAAGTTTGGTACATACAGCAACTTTGCTCAGCTTGAATTCAAGAGCCACATCTTGAACACATACAGTAAGTTTGGTAAGAGTGCTGTTTTCCCCGAGAAGAACTGTAACATCACATTCTTTATCCCGGAAAACCCTACTGACTTTGTTGAAATCGGCCAAGTCGGTGAACTTTCAGACCTTTCTGTTCTTAAAAATACAGCAACTGTTATCTGGGAACTTGAGAAACGTTAATACAGTTTCTTAAAAATTACTTAAAAGGCGGCTACGGCCGCCTTTTTTTATAGCCCTATTAAATCAACTAAACTCTCATCTAGCCTCAATAGTTCATAAACTTTAAAAGCGCTTTAGAAAATGATCAAAACTAAAAGAGAAGTATCTTTTTGATGTACGATCACTTCGGCAAGATGCCCACTAAAAGACAAATGGAAATATTACAGTTCTATTATGAGGAACTCGAAGAAGCTTTTGCCGAAAACAAGAAAGGCTGATTTTTCTGGGGGCCGCGGTTATGCAGCACCAAAATACATCCTGCCCGGATTCGATAATAAATTTATCGAACGCAAACTCCTGCCTCGATGAGTTGAAGGGGGTTTGCCAGGGACCATACACAAGGCTGCCCGGATATCTAAAGATCCTACTGTGCCGAACACTTCTGATGTGAACCCTACTGAAAATAGAGTTTATGGATATCAACAATTAGCGTTATTCAATGGTTTCGCCGATGACTATTGCTTTATGCCTTTTCATGTTTATGATGGCATTACAGGGCAATTAATGACGACAGTTCTCCGCCCGGGGAAAACGTTTTCAAGAACAGAAATCAGAACAGTTTTAAAAAGAATAGTGAATAAAAATAAGATCACGTTTCTCCAATACAAAGTTAATTTTCCGTGCAAATAGTCATCATTGTCTAACTGAAGTCCTTATATATCTCGACGAACATGAAATTGCTTGTGTTATCGGCCTTTCTAAAAAGTACTTACCAAGAGATATTTATGGGGAAATTGGCAAGCGAGTACGAATGCTTTCAAAGCTGCAGTTTAAGAAAGTTGGTCTTTTCCATAGTTTTCAGCATTCTGTTTCAAGTTGGAACCGCCAACACCGCTTTATTTGCCGAGCAGAAGGCAATGGCTCAGAAGCTGATCTTAGATATATCGCTACCAACCTGACTGATAAAACTCAGTTTCTCTATGCAAAGGTTTATTGTGACCGAGCTAACGCTGAGTTGAGAATCAAAGATAGCAAACTCGAGTTAAATTCAGACAGAACAAGCTGTCATGGAAAAGAGGCTAATCAATTTCGACTTTTACTCAATGCTGTAGCATATCAAATCATGCATGCCTTCAGAGCAAATATTCCAAAAGGAACACAATGGGCAAAGTGTACTTTCAAGACGATTCAACTTAGAATTTTAAAGACTTCAGCAAGACTCGAAGTCAAAAAGACTTTTATCAGACTTCATATGCCAAAAAGTTGTACTGCAAAGCAGGTATTTAACAGGTTTGCAAAGATTAGTCAAAGCTTGAATAAAACCTGAGAAAGAAAGGCTCCCCTTGCCTGAAACAATGAGGGAAAGGTGGAACTCAATCTAAAATCAATGATTTTATGTAAAAGAGTGACTCCCAACGATAGAGACTGAGAAATATCAGCCCTTTGTTCTGAAAATTACTAAACAAATGAACTGCCAAGAGACCTTTATGAATTATTCAGGCTAAAATTAACTGAAAGAACGCAAGCTACCTCCTGCCATTCACCACAGACATAAAAAAATAGTCACATAAAGATATAAAATGCATTCTAAGAGAAGTAATGAGTTAACAGAAAAGTGCAACTCTCCACATCTACTGCTCATTAGATGGTAAACCATAGATGATAGTTAACACAGGAAAAAGCTACGAGAGAATAGCACAATTAAACTCTGGGAGAATCAAAGAAGAAACTAAAGAGCGAAGTAGTAAAATTGGGTAAAGAAGAGCTAAAGGCCGCACTAGATATGCGGCAACACTGATAAAATTAGAATAACCAAATAAAGTTTATATAAAAAGTATCTGCATCATAATCGTCAAGAGAAGTTGTTTTCTCATATGAAACCGTCACTGAAGCATTTTCATGTAAAGCATAAGTGATCTCGCCACCAAGTGTCCAGTAAGTATTATCACCTACTTGATCACTCTTTAAAGAATCAACAAAGTTTGCAATTAAAGCAGTTGAGAGTTGATCACTCCAATGATGCCCCAACCAAACAGATCCTATATAAAGCTGATCATTGCCATACTCATAAAGAGATTTTACCCAGGTATTGGCTGTTGAAAGATAAAAATGATCAGACTCATGGTAAGTACTAAAAAGCAAACCGCCACCATAACCAAAAGCGTTTGAATCCACTTCTTCAATGTCGGTATCCTGATAATAACCAAAAGCACCTAGGCCGTACTCGTCAGTAAACTTGTGGTGTACCATAAAGTCACCACCAAGTGAAACACTGGTAAGCTTGTCTTCGCCCTTTCTATGGTTACGGCTGCGGCCAAAAGAGAACGACAGTGAAGTATCTTCTGCAATCTCGCCTCCGAGTACCACACTTATCCCTTCTTCCGTACCAGAACCATTTGCCAATCGATCATTATAAGAAACATAAGAAGCGTTGACTTGTGTATAAGCATTCCCCAACCAATCACCTGAAGCTTTGGGCAACGTAATAAATTGGAAAGTCTTACTTCGCTTAATTACCCGGTTAACCGAAATACTGGTTGGAGAGTCAGGTCTCGCTGGCCTTTGAGCTTCTTTTATTTCCTCTTCAATTTGCTGCGCCATCTTCTTAATTTCTTCTTGAACAGCTTCCATAATCTCCTTAAACGAGACACCTTCTCTTTCACTGATAAGTGACATTAAGTAAACATGCGCATTAGGACCTACTAGAACACCTTCGGAATAACTTATATGAGTCAATAAATTATTAGCCTCATCAGTTGTCAGAGTAATAAAACTCGAGAGAGAATTTTTAATACTATTAATGTCTAGATCATATGTATTAAATAATATATCAGTTTCTAAAACCTCTAATGCTCCTAACAATTTATTCGCCTGTCCAATTTCTAAAACTAAACCTTCTGAATCATATAGAGTCTGCAACTCGTTGGCATCTGCTAAATAGATACTAAATTCATATTTATTCTGTAATTCTTGCTCAATCTTGAAAACTGGATTATAGAATTCATCCAAGGTTTGCCCAAACGACAACGAGCTAAAACACAAAGCCAGTAAACTTAAAATATATTTAAACATGCTTCTCCCCAGGTTATAAACTGCATCTAGAATGTTGTTATATTATCTAGTTTTTATGTAAAATCTTCTTATAAATACTATTTTAATAAAAAAAAAGTTGATCACCAATGACTAAGGAATGGATACCTGATAATTCTGTAAAAGAAAATTCAAATATTTACACAGCCATGTCTAGAGTCTACCTCACCGACTACAATAAATTTTATAACTGGTCAATCACCATGCGACAGGACTTCTGGACTTTAACCACCAAGCTGCTTGGAATCATCTTCGACAAAAGATACGACCGTTTTCTCGATTTATCTAATGGCCCAGAAAACCCTCAGTGGCTGAAAGGCTCTAAGCTTAACATAGCAAAGTCCTGTTTCACCTCTCCTCATGAAGCTATTGCTATAAAGTTTCAGGAAAGCTCTGACTGCGCGATTAAAGAAATCACCTATGCACAGCTTAAAGAATTTTGTAACAGAGTCGCCAACAGCTTAAAGCATGAAGGACTCAAACCCGGTGATGTCATTGCAATAGACATGCCGATGACTGCTGAATCTGTTGCAATTTACCTCGGAGCTATATTATTTGGCGCTAAAGTTATGACTGTAGCCGACTCCTTTGCCTCTGAAGAAATCAAAGTCCGCTTAGATATTACTAAACCGAAATTAATTTTCACTCAAGATGTTGTTAGCCGAAATGGCAAAACTCTACAGCTCTACAAAAAAGTCAAACAGGTTGCGACCGCAACCTGCATTGTCATACCTGAAGCAGAAATTCACCAAGTAACTCTAGATGAAAATGATAAACCATGGTCAATCTTCCTCTCTCAGAAAAAAGTTTTTGCTCCCCACTCTGCTAAACCAGATGACATAATCACAATCTTATTTTCATCCGGCACAACCGGATCCCCCAAAGCCATCCCTTGGGACCACACTACTCCCATAAAATCTGCCTCCGACGGCTACTATCATCATAACATCCAATCTGGAGACACTGTGTGCTGGCCAACCAACCTTGGCTGGATGATGGGCCCCTGGCTGGTATTTGCTACGCTTATAAACAAAGGAACCTTAGGCCTTTACTATGGTGCCCCCCATGAAAAAGGCTTTGGCCAATTTATCCAAAATGCTCAAGTGACAATGCTAGGTATCATCCCCAGCTTAGTCAGAAGCTGGAAGGCAAGCAAAAATATGGAAACGTACAATTGGCAGAAAATTAAGTATTTCAGTTCAACTGGAGAATGCTCAAATGCAGAAGATATGAGCTACTTAATGAACCTGGCAGGTAACAAACCAATTATAGAGTATTGCGGTGGCACCGAAACTGGAGGTGGATATATAACCGGCTCTGTTTGGCAAAATGGCAAACCTGGACTTTTCTCTACTCCCGCTCTCGGCAGTGAATTTGTCATATTAGATGAGTCTGGTCAGAAAAACAATAAAGGCGAAGTCTTTCTGGTCCCCCCTATAATGGGCCTATCTGCCAAACTTTTAAATCGCGATCATCATGAAGTTTACTACAAAGATTGCCCCACGCTGGAAAATAAAACCTTGCGACGACATGGGGATCAGATAGAACGCTTAAGTAACAACTACTACAAAGCTCATGGCCGTATAGATGATTCCATGAATCTAGGCGGTATAAAAGTCAGTTCAACACAAATAGAAGAACTGATAAATACTCTCCCTGAAGTTCAAGAGTCTGCAGCCATTGCAGTTCCTCCTGCTGAGGAGGGACCTTCACAACTGGTCATCTTTTACGTAGTAACAGAAGACCGGCCGAGTGAAAACCCTTTAGCCAAAATGCAAAGGCTTATTAGAGAAAGCTTAAACCCTCTCTTTAAACTCAGTAGAATTTATCCAATCCAAGCATTACCCCGAACAGCCTCAAACAAAGTTATGCGTCGGAAACTCCGTGAGCTGGCTCTGCTTTAAGCTTATACCATTTTTCCGCCATGCGTACAATGGATTCTTCTGTTGTATAATCTGCTAAACTCTTAAGAGGAACCCGGGCTAAATCATGTGACTCTTCACTAACCACATAATTTTCATTGCTTTGTGCCACCATCACAAAACGTACATCGAAGTGGTAATGCTGAGGCTCCGACTTTCGGGCTGGGATAACATGACAATCAATATCGAAAATTTTCCTGTCTTTAAACTTCCAATCCTGGATACCCGTTTCTTCCTGAGCTTCCTTCAAAGCCACAGAAGCAACATCAGCATCCCCATCACAGTGCCCCCCGGGCTGTAACCACATGTCTAACTTCCTATGGTGAGTCAATAAAACTTTATCTCCTGAATTATTCACTAACCAACTAGAAGCCGTCATATGCCCATATTCATTCGAACGCTCAAAACAATCGGTATGATTCTCTATAAATTCTACGAACTTCTTCTTTAAAAACTGCTGTTCTTTATATTCATCTAAAAGCTTAAGTAATTTTTGACGATACATGCTTCTTTTGGGGTTTTATTTCTAGTAAAAATGATTCCGATCAATCGACTTGTAAAGACTATTCCACATAGCTATGGTATTGCAAAATTTTAAGCATTGGATATTCCTGAAAAAATGAACAATTTATTCTCCTTGATCTGTCTTTTGACCTTATCTGCTCTTTTCACTTCATGCTCTTCAGATATGAGCCCTAGACTTGTTGAAATCGAAAATCGTACAGAAGCCCTTGAAGAGCTTTATGAAAAATATGAAGAAATCAATGATGAGCTGGTAGAGTTGATAGAGGAACAGGACTACAACTTCAAGCTATTCACCAAAGTTAAGAATGAACTTCGCGTCGTTAATAACAGTATCTCCTCAAGAAAGAAACGAATCAACTCCATGGAAAATCCTGAAGCGAAAGATGGTGAAGAAATTACTCCAGCCCCTGAAAAAGCTATCATTCCGCATCGCGAAAGACTTGCCGAGTACGAAGAGGAAAAAGCCGAACTTGAAGAAAAGGCTAATGAATACCTCAGTAAAACACGTGATTATACTGCTCAGGCTCTAAGACTTCGTAAGGAAAGAAATGCGCTTTACGATCAATACACAAAGTATCGTCTGGAATTAAAGGACCTGAAATAACAATCAGAATAAACACCATTGAGTAAAACATCGCCCAAAAAGTTAATTATAAAAGCTGTTGCTTTAGCAGCTGTTTGTGGACTTATTTACTGGACAATTGGCGATCAATGGCAAAATATTTTAGAGACTACCCGACAGGCGGATTCAAGTCTCCTGGCTATCGCCTTCACAATCTACGGAATAGCTCTCTATTTCACCTGTATACGCTGGCATGCCCTTCTTAAAGCTCAGAACATCTTCATTCCTCATTGGGAAATAATTAAACTTCACTACTCTGGATATTTTTTCAACACAACTACCCCTGGAGCCGTTACTGGCGATGTCATAAAAATTGCCGCCGTAATGGACCGTAAAGATAACAAACTGATCGCAGGCATGTCTATCTTCATCGACAGACTTATTGGCTTAAGTGGATTGCTTGTTGTTGTCTTACTTTCACTGATCCCTGCCTCTGACTTTATTCTTTCTACCGAACATAAAGAAATAAAACTTTCAATCTACATAGTCAGTGCAGGAGCGGTCGTAGGCCTATTATGCGTATTTTTATGGTGCCTTAAAGCGCGTCTGATTAAAATAACCTTTGTAAATTCAATAGTTCAAAAAATAAGCCTTAAGTATCCAAAACTCGCGGAAGCTTTTGCAAACCTATTTAAAGCCGGTGACCTTTACCAGGCCAAATGGCGCACCTGCCTGGCTCTACTCTTTTTATCGATGCTTTCACATGTTCTACTGGGCTTAAGTTTCTATACAATTGGCAAATCACTCGGCCTGGATGTCTCCCCGGTTCTATTCATCCTCTCCATGCAAATTTCCAATGCCCTTGCTGCAGTATTCCCACTGCCTGGAGGGCTAGGTCTTCGAGACTCCATAGGCAAAGGCTTTCTAATCGCTGCGGGTACTCCTGTAGCGATGGCTGCCACAGCTCCACTTATCTACACTGGGGTAATGCTAGGCTGGGGGCTCATAGGTGCTATTACTTTTCTGTATTGGCATTTTACAAAATAATTTCTTATCGGAACTAAGATCATTTTATATTGTCAATTAGAGAAATCTGGAACGGTCATATGAAACTTTTGCTTTTATTCTCTCTACTTTCCTGCAATCTATTAGCCAATGATTGGCTTTCATTTCGCGGCTCTCAGTCAAATCTCGGTAGAGTTGAAACTGAACTAAGTGCCTCGCCAAAACTAAAGTGGAAGTTCCAAACAGAAGGGCCGATTAAAGGTACTGCAGTCATTACACAGCAAAAAGTCTTTATAGGATCGGAAGATAGCAAGATATACTGTCTAAATACTATCGATGGCAAAGAAATTTGGTCTACAAAACTATCCGATATTGTTGAATCTTCTCCTTTAATTCTCGATGGAGATATCGTCATTGGCACTGCCGATGGCAATCTCTATAGACTGGATGGTAAAACTGGTGAACAAAAATGGCTATATAAAGCAGATGACAGATTTGCAGGTGGAGCCAACTGGTTTTCAAAAAGCGACCAAAAAATTATTGTCGCCGGAAATTACGATAATTTTGTGCATGCGGTTAATTTTGAGGATGGGTCAAAAGTCTGGACCTATGAAACTGAAAATTTTATCAATGGCACTCCAGCAATTGAAGATGGGAAAATCATATTTGGTGGCTGCGACAACTCGATTTATGTTCTCGGAACTGATGGAAAACTTATTTCTGAAATTGATTTAGGCTCTTACATTGCAGGTTCTCCTGGCTTGGAAAATGGTCAGGCTTATATCGGCCACTATGACCATAAATATTTTCGCATAGATATAAACGAGCAAAAGATTGTCTGGGAGTTTTCGAAGTCAACATTCCCCTTCTTCTCAAGCCCCGCTATAGGCAAAGGCCTCATAATATTTGGAGGTCGTGATAGAAGGGTTTATGGCCTTGACAAGGAAACCGGGGAAAGACTTTGGCTTTACAAGACTAGAGGAAAAGTCGACTCCTCACCATTACTCTGCAAAGATAAAGTCACCTTTGGCTCCCACGATGGCCGTGTCTACATTCTAAATGCCAAAGATGGCAAAGAAATTTGGCAATACGACGTGGGTAAAGCCATCATCGCTGCTCCTGCAGTCGCAGAAAATAAACTATTTATCGGTTCAGCAGATGGGTTTCTTTACTGCTTTGAGTAGACTAATTTATCTTCCCTGATAACCTTCCTGTGGTATTACATTCCTCTTAAAAAGTCATTTATTGACAAATCCCCTGGCTTTAGATATGATAGTAAATGAAAGTATATGAAATCATATAATAAAAGGGAGATCACATCGTGGAACGCTTTTTTTGCGCATTTTCTATAGTATTGGCTATTTGTTCCAGTTTTTCATTTCTGATCATTTACTCCGAAAATAATTCCTATAGATATCACAGACATTTCCGCTATTACTCACAAGACGCCTTTCAAACCATCCTCGAAGCTGATTCTGACAGACTCTGGCAAAACAAAATATTCAGTGATCACATCGGCCTGTCCCAAAGAATTTCACCCGAACAGAGAACACAAAATGTCATATACACCGGAGACTTCCCCGAATTCGGAGTAGAGTACCTCCTTCCTTCATGGAATACACCTCAGCCATATTGCTTAAGAGTCATGAAGAACCCCAAAAACCGTTACTTCCCTTCAAGAAATATGATGCGGGACCTGGTTGAGGTCGAAAAATGAAAAAATGGCAAACATGGCTCATATCTTTATCACTTTTTTTACTCTTCATCATTCCATTAAGTCTGAAACTGATTCCAAATATCCGCTACATTATTAAAGCTCCACAAAGCCTGCAAGGAAACAACCGCTCAGGATCAATCCACATACAACTTGAGAGACGTCTTTTTGCAAGAGTTAAAGCAAAAGTTACTTTTTGGGGGGCAACTACCCCAAAGCAAGAGTTCGAGTTCACTGATTACAAAGCTGAGATCCCTTTCCAACTTAAAGAAGGTGCTCAGGCAATTATTTATCATCTTCGTCTTACAAGTAATAGAGGAGATTATGCATTTATTGGCCGCATAGAAGCACCTAAGCCTGTAAAAGAAGAAGGCCTACAGGTAATCACCGAAAGAAAGCGTTACCGACCTGGAGATACTGTCCGAGCCCTTATTCTAGACTATTCATCGAAAAAAGGACTTATGCCCGACAAAAGCTTTGAAGTAACTGTCCTCGACAACCGGCAAAACATCATAGATAAGCAGCAATATCATACTCAGGATGGCTTACTCATACATGAATTCTCGCTGGCGGAAAAAGTTAACTACGGAGAATGGACGTTAAAAGTTGCCGATAATAACTCTTCTAAAGAATGTCACTTTAACGTCATTAATTTCATCAATAAGAGAGTTAAGCTAAAAATAGAAACTACTGCTAATTTCCTTTCCGAAAATGAAGAAAATGTCATTGGTATTCGAGCAATGCATTTTGCCGGTGGAGACCTCACTGGAAACAAAATAACCTTTACCCTTAAAGATGGAGAAGAATTACTTCTACACAGCCAAAAAGAAATCAGAACACAACCGACAAAATTTTACATCCCTGCCAAAATATTGAAATGGAAAAAATCTGTAACTCTCAATGCTCTCTATGAAGATAAAGCGGGAAATGAAAAACAAACTATAACCTTACCCGTTTATGCAAGCAGCAGTAAGCTCCTGGCATATCCCGAAAAGGGCTTCATCCTTTCCGGTCATCCAAATAAGGTCAACCTTAAACTTTTAGGCAACACCTCAGAAAGTACGCTTGAGGTCTTCTATGAAAATAAAAGCATCCCGCTCTCTAAAATCACGGAAAACACCTATTCCCTAACAGTACCGAATATAAATTCTAAAATTGAAGTCCTCATCTCAAATAATGGACTAAAAAGTAAACAATTTATTTCGATGCAAAATTGGCCAACTCAACCTGTCAGATTTAGGAATATCGAAGTTAAAAATGACCATCTAAAAGGCTTGCTGGAATGGGATCACACATATCACTCTGATGAAATATTCATCCTGCTTAATTCTGATCAAAACACGGTGCAAAAAAAGTCTTACATACCCACCAACAACAGAAGTATAAATTTCGAAATCCCTCACACAAATAATGAGCGGTCAACTCTACACTGCCAATTTGTAGAAAATGGCAAAACTATAAGAACACTGTCTTACTCTCTCAAAAAGTATTACGAAGAAAACGAACTAAAGCTCACATTTGAAAACACTCACACGCAACCAGGTGAGACAGAACACCTAAAAGCCACTTTGAAAAAGCCAGTTAAAACTACAGCAGCACTCATTGTTTCCGATACGTCGTTATTTAATTCTGAAACTGGCTTCAAAACACTAAGTAACAAAATCATCCCTGAAAAAAAGATGAACAATCAGCTGCCACAAGATATTCTCAATCAACCTCAATTACTCGAACAAAGCATTGCTACAAATGATGGCCAAAGCCGCACTATTGACAGAATAGAATCCAGAAAACTCGAGAAAAGCCTGCGTTACCTTTTTACGAGCATCTGCATTTCTTTGATCTTTGGCTTCGTCTATGCTTTTTTCACAAAATTCTTTTTTAACTTTTTAGTACTCATTGCCATGCTGGCCATTTTGGCAAGCCTGATCTTGCCTGCCTTAAGTGCGGCCAGAAGTTCAGCAGGCCGCCTGAACATTTTACCCATTCAGAATCAAGCCGTGATTCATGTGCCCAAAATTAGAAAAGACTTTAAAGACAATCTTCTATTCCAAAAAGTAGAGTTTGATCAAAATGATCAAATGATGACTCCTGTAAAAATAGCCGATAACTTAACCGAGTGGAAAGCCGAAATCTTAGGCTTCCCAGAAGGAGCTCCAGCTCTCTATGCGACGGATTCCATTCTCTCCACAAAAGACCTATTTATTGAATTTTCCCTACCGGTCTTCTTTATAAAAAATGACAAAACAGTTGCGGTATTGACTATTTACGACAAAAAAATGGCTGGCGGCACACTGCAAATCTCTGCTCCAAGCAAGATCAAAATAGGCACTCACCCTGTAACTCTTCCTTCAGGAAAAACAAGGCATCATATCTCTCTCCCAATCGAATTTCTAGATGCTGGTGAATTCACATTATCTGCAAAAGTTTCCAACTCAATCAACAATGATCATATAGAGAAAAAGCTCATTGTAAAATCATCTGGGATAAAACGAAAATACTACCAAAACCTTACAGTTTCTGCGGGTGAATCCATAGCCATTCCTCAACCAATCAAAGAAAACGCAGTGAAGCAAAATTATTCGCTCATTATTGAACCAGGAATGTTATCTAAAACCCTCTCAACAATTGATCAACTCATTCGAATCCCTACAGGTTGCTTTGAACAAACAAGCTCAAAAAACCTTCCAAATATAGTAATTTATGAACACCTCCAAACACAAAACATTAAACCAGAATTACAAAGGTCGACTAAGGAAAAACTCAAAAAGGCCTATCAAAGATTACTCAGTTACGAAGTAAGTGGTGGTGGATTTTCTCTACATGGAAAAGGGCCTGCAAAAGCCTGGCTCTCTGCCTATGGTCTATTACAGTTCTCCCTCATGTCCAAACACATATTCGTTGACCCTAAAGTCTTGAAACGGTGTTGGACTTACTTAAAACCAAATATCGAGTCACTACCAGATCATCAAAAAGTTTTCACCATGTGGTGTGCTGGCATTGCTGAAGTTCTTAGTGAAGAGGAAAAAAAGCAATTCACACTTACTGCCTTGCCATTAGCCAATTCCCAAAATATCTGGACCGCAATTCTTGCTTGTCACATCCTTAAGCAGCATAACTTTAATGATGAAAAGTTAAAGAAATTATCTGAATCAGTGATCCATAAAATCATCAGTAAAGAAGGCCTCTACATCACACCCTGTAATCGGAGGAAAAAACCAGCCTTGGTTACAACCGCTGCCTTTGCACTTGAATTAGCCAATGTCTACGAACTGCCAACCATTGCTTCCTTAAAAGCTATACTTCTTAGACACCAAAAAGGTTCTCAATGGTACGATACCTTCTCCACTGCCTTTGCAATTAAAGCCCTCAGTCAATTATCCGATCCGCAGCCCAAAACACTAATCGTTTCCAGCAAGGAAGACACACAGCATGTTCAAATAGATCCCAATTCTACCACTCCCATCAAGGTTCCTCTTAAGCCCGGCAAGAGATATTCAGTCTTTTTAGAAAAAGGAAGCTTTCTACCATTTAAAGTAGAAAATGAAGTCGACTTCAGGTATGGAAGCGAAGAGTCGTTTCAACCTGCATTCCAGGTAAAATCTAACTTAGGTTTCAAATCAAAGCATCAGACTGCAATAAATTTGAAGATAAATACATCAGAAGACACTCCTGCTCTAAATCCTATGATAGAAATGCCATTAACTGCTGGCACCACAGTTAATAAATGGCATATGCAAAAACTAGAAAGAGATAACATACTTAGACAATATGAGATCAAAAACAATCGTCTCATCATGTACTTGAAGGACTTTGAAAAAGGAGAAAAACTGAACTTTTCTGTTCAACTCTCAAATAATCTACAAGGTGAATTTATTTCTCTTCCCGGCGAATATTATGAGTACTATAACAAAGAGCTTTTGGGAACATTTAAACTTCCAGACCTGAGCTTCTAACATTCAATTACAAATATTAACTGTAACTTTTATCAGCCTGTCACGTAGTACGTTCCGTTATGTGATTATGAAAGGATAATATATGAAGCTCTCCACAATTCTTGTCATGCTTTTTAGCTCGATTATGCTATCTGCAAATGACTCAAAAGTCAATATTCTTCTCTTTACTGCAGATGACCTGCACTCTGAATCTCTTGGTGTTTATGGTGGCATGCCTCAGGACTTAACCCCTAATTTGGATAAATTTGCTTCTCAACGAATACAGTTTCAAAAAGCTCATGTAAATGTTGCCATCTGTTACCCATGCCGGACTGTAATCGGAACAGGCCTCTACAGTCATCGCTCTGGAGGAATGGGATTCATGCCAAGCCACCCGGGAGTGCCAAATGTTATCGACCTCATGAAAAAAGGTGGCTACATGACGGGCATACTTGGCAAGCAGGCTCACTCAACCCCAAAGCCTACATCGAGTTGGGATTTTGCCTTTGATCAAAAAGACCTGGGAAATGGACGAAGCCCAAAACTCTACAAACAGCGTTCTAAAGATTTTTTCGACAAATGCAAAAAAGAAAACAAGCCATTTTACTTTATGGTGAACTCACACGACCCACACCGTCCATATTGCTATCCTGAAAAGCTTTTAAAAGGGGCTGAAATGCCTTCAAAAGTCTATAAGCCTGAAGATGTCTCAATTCCTGGATTCCTACCAGATTTACCAGGAGTTCGTCAAGAATATGCAGCATACCTCAACTCCACACGCCGACTGGACGATACATTTGGAGCAGTTATACAAGGTTTGGAAGAATCCGGCTATGCTGAAAATACTCTGGTTATGTTTATGTCTGACAATGGGATTGCTATGCCATTTGCAAAATGTAACACCTGGTTTTACAGCTCGAGAACACCTCTTTTGCTACGTTGGCCTAAAGCCATCAAAGCTGGCCAAAACGACGACTCTCACTTTGTGTCAACTATAGACTTCCTGCCTACTTTTCTTGAAATAACCGGAGTGAACGGTCCAAGTGACTTAGATGGCAAATCACTTACTTCTCTTTTGAAAGGACATAACCAAGAAGGTCGCGAATTCGTCTTCACCCAAATAGATAAAAAAGCCGGTAGTGCAGCTGTACCAATGCGAGCAATACAAAACCACAAATTTGGTTATATCTATAACGCCTTTAAAGAAGAAGACCGCTACAGGAATAATAATGAAGGCCTCACGATGAAAGCTATGGAAGAGGCAGCCAAAACAGACAAAACTATTGCTGATCGAATTCAACTGTTCAGACATAGAATCAAAGAAGAATTCTATGACATCGAAAAAGACCCAAATTGTCTAAATAACCTTATCGATAATCCTGAATACAAAACTCAGATAGAGTCCTTCAAAGCAAAATTAGCTGTAAATATGAAAGCCACTAAAGATCCCATTTTAAAAGCTTTTGAAAATATGGATGACAGAACAATCGTTGACCAGGTCATCATTGATACCTACGGCAAGCCAGTTGCTAAGAAAAAGAAGAATAAAAAGAAAAAGTAGGCTAAAAAAATTTGAGCGAGGAGAGATCTCCTCTCCTCGCTTCTAGCCCCATTGGTGTTACCCTTAACACCACCCTTGAATCTCACTTCCAACCAAAGTGATTGATACCTCTGATGTGAACAATTACCGGCATCTATGTTTTAAGTTTAAGACCGCGCCTCATATTTACAGCCCCCCCATTTAGGTGGTTTTTTTATTTTTTTTTCAAAAAAATAGTTTTTTTGAATCTAAAAAAGTGTTTCAAGGTATACTTTATGGGGGTTACTCCCAACTAAACACATATACAACTTTGACCGGGAAGATAGAGTTGGATTTTACATGGATTGAAGCCCTTGCTGAAATGACTGGAAGGCAATGTTCTGAAGACGAACAGCTTTTGATAATCTCAAGCTTTTCTCAAAAGTTCAAAAATATAGACCAGTCCCAAAACGATTTCATGGAGCGTTGTCGCCGACAAATCGGCCTTTCGCCCCGATTAAATGATGTTCTCACTTGTCTTATGGACAGCCTCAGTAACAAAGAAATTGCTGAAAAACTGGGGATCAGTCCTCATACTGCCAAAGATTATGTCAAACAAGTTCTCAACCACTATATGGTGAGCTCAAAAAGAGAATTGCTGGCTGCTATAAAAAATGGCCGATTGATACGCAGAAATACAATCGCTAAAGATGCTTCACGTGAAGAAAAACTCTTTCAAATTATGTCTCAACTCATTAGTATGGACATCAACATCTGTGAAAGAAGACGTTTTTTTCTGGATCAGTTCATTAAACTGTTGGGAGCCAAAAATTACATCTGGTATGAAAGTGAATTTGATCCAAGTATGACCAAAGGCCCCAAAGCCTTAAATGTACTTACTAACTTCTCGACATATCAACAGCAGCTGTTCTTTGAAGCTGCTAATGATCCCAAATTAACAGACCCTTACATGGTCCCGTCAATTGCCCACCATATAAAGACTGGTAACAGCTCTTACCTGCGTCAGGAGTTTTTGGATGATGCTGGGTGGTACGAGTCTGAATATACCAAGAAATACTATGAACCTGGAAATGTTGACCACCCTTTGACTTTTACAGTCAATCAAGAAGGCAATCAGCACTGTGGAATCATGCTCTACAAAGAGTGGAAAGATGCACCATTCAATGAGGAAGAGCGGGACTTTATGGATAATATCTTTAAAAGAATCCCCTGGCTGTTTCTTCAGGAAAAACAAATAGACAAAAGCCTCTATGCTAAGCTAACCGCTCGCCAGCATAAAGCCCTGCTTTTCATAATTGATGGCTTTGGAAAAAAAGAACTGGCAGAACATTTTGGCATCAGTGAAAATTCAGCCAATGAGTACATCAAAAATATCTATAAAACTTTTGCCGTAAACTCATATGGTGAACTCATGAAAATCTTCATGCACTAAGCCTTATTGTTGGCTAAGCCATTTTTGAATGATTTCATCCAGTTTACCCTGTTTTTTCAGCTTCAAGAAAACATTCCACACATTTTTGTGAAACTGTATTTCTTTGAAGCTGACAGCCCAGCTCAGACTTTCACTTTCGTCTGTCCATTGCAGGCTCAATAAGTCTTTGCTTACAGCTTCAGGCCAAAGAGCACTTGGTGAGTCATCAACAAAACAATTGATTTCCTTATTTTGGAGTGCCTTGTGCCCTTCTAAAGCATTTAAGAAAACTACTTTTTTATTTTCTGTTAAAAACTTTGTTGCCAGTGCTTCTCCAGTGGTACCAGGCATGACTCCTACAGAATATGACGGTCGAACAAAGCTTCAACTACCTGCCTTACCAATGACTTTGTTTATCCCCAACAGCAAAGGCCGCAAAGACCGTTATGTTCCATTGCCGCTGAGGGCCTATCTGTTGTTGAGAGACTACTGGAGAATAAAAAGGCCTTCATCTCTCTATATTTTTGTTAATGCCAAAACTTCTCAACCCTATTGTCGAGAAAGTCTTGAGAAGTCTTTTTCCGTAGCGCGAGACAAATGTGCTTTAAATAAATGTTATACATTTCACACCCTTCGTCATAGTTACGCTACTTGCCTTATGGAAGCCGGTATAGATATTCGCATGCTACAGGTTTACTTGGGCCATAGCAGCTTAAAAATAACGATGATGTATATCCACATGAGCAATAGAGCTACGACTGAAGCCCAAAAGACAGTAGAGCGCCTTTTCTCAGAATTTAATTATTAGCCAGCCAGCTTAAATCATGCTTGAATTGGCTACAGTTTTTGGACATTTCTGGAGTGATTACCAGAAATCACATAGAGTATCACAACACATAATTCACTGTGTTAACGATATACTTTGCTGCCAAACAAGCTATTTTGGTGGTGATTTGATGCATTGTGATAAATGCGGTTACGAACATTTTAGCTACCATTCATGCAAAAACCGTTTTTGCCCCAAATGTTACCGCAAGCAACAGGAAAAATGGCTTGAAAATCGACAAGACGAATTAGTCAACTGTCTTTACTACCACTTAGTATTGACTGTTCCACAGCAATTGCACAATATTTGTAAAATTCAGCCCAAACTTGTTTATGGAATTTTAATGAAGGAGGCCTCCGCTTCAATTCAGCTCCTGTGTAAAGATAACAAATACCCAGGTGCGGATGTTGGTATCATGGAGGTTTTACACACTTGGACAAGATCCTTAAAGTTTCATCCTCATGTGCACTGCCTGATTCCGGCAGGAGGTTTGGGGAAAGATGCTAATTGGCGCCAAAGTCGAGAGTCTTTTCTTATTCCGGTTAAGGCTCTTTCAGACATATTTCGAGCTAAAGTTAAATGTGCTTTAAAGAAACATGATTTGTTGAAGTATGTCCCATTGAAAGCCTGGAAAGTACGCTGGGTAAGCTTTACTAAGCCAAGTGTTCAAGGTGCTCGAAAAGTTTTGGAATATCTCGCAAGATATGTCTTTAAAGCGCCAATCAGCAATAGTAATATTTTGAAAATAGATAAACAAAAAGCACATGTCACCTTTAAGTATTGTGACCACAAAAAAGGCTGGAAAAAAGCCACGTTATCAGCTCAACAGTTTATCGATAGATTAGTACTGCACATTCTACCCAAAGGCTGGCAAAAAGTCAGGTATTATGGCTTTTGGAATTCAACTCAGAAAAAGAAACTCAAGCGAATCATTCATCTACTTGGTGCTCTTCACTTAAAAGACCCAAAAAATGAAGAAAAACAGCTAATATGCCCGGTATGTCTGCGAGGTGAAATGTGTTTTCTAAAAACGGTATTATCACAAAAATGGCGGGCTCCACCATGAACGCTTTAGTAAGAAAGACTCTTCTGAAATATCTCCCTGATAGAAAGCTCATTGAAAGAGCTTATGCTTTTTCACGTCGTAAAATGCCCAAAATACGTCCCTGCCAAAGTAAAAAAGAGGATACCCGGAGGTACTCATCTAAAGAAAAATCTTATGATCGTAAGACAAAGCTTAATCTCCTAAGACGCTCGCCAAAAAAACAGTCAAACATGGGACAAAAAAGCAGATCAAAAGAATAAGCAAATCTCCTAACCAAAAAACTCGGTTTCGATCAACAAAAGTTATCCGAATTGAGCCCACAAAGTGGTCTACAAAACGAATAACTTCTTAATTCATCATGTCCAGGTCATTAACTCAAATGCTTATCTTAAGCACTAATCTTAACTCTCTTAGCCTTGATTATTCCCTGTTTATTGATTAAAAGTAGTTATGAATAACACACCTATCTTTAATCTTCTACGACCAATCGTCCCGGGAAAATCTGCATGAAAGAAGAAATCATTGCCTTTATACGTGAAAATAACGGTAAAAAATTACGCAAGACGGCAATCCGCCGGGCCCTTTGTAAAAATGCTGTAGAAAAAGACATTTTTAAATCCAACTTCCGCGAACTCCGCCAAGACGGCCTCGTCCTCAAATCACAGGGCGGCATCTATAGTCTTTCCGAAGTAGAACATGTTTCTGGAACCATCACAGTCAAAGACGGTGCCTTTGGATTCGTAGATATCAGTGAAGATGAAGACTCCATTTTCATTCCGCCAAATCAAACTGGTGGAGCCTTTACAGGTGATACTGTAAAAGTACTCGTCACCGACCGTCACAATTCTAAAGGACCTGTTGGCAAAGTCATCGAAATTCTCGAAAGCCCATTTCAATTTATTCACGGCCAATTACTGCAAGAAGGAAATCGACTTGTTGTTAGACCCCTGCGTTTTGGCGCCTCAGACATAGCAGTAGAAGAAAAAGATGTTGCTGAGTTTGCTGGACTCGTTCCTGGAGATTGGGTAAAAGTTGAACTACTCGAAAGAACATCGAAGTGCATTACTGGTAAAATTACTGAAAAAACCGGCGACGCCGGGGACCTTAATGTTGAACTAGATGCAATAATCTCTGAATTTGATATTCAGCCTTCATACACTGAAGAAGAAGAGCAAAATGCCGGCCGTCTTAAACAAAGACCTATTGATCGCAAAGACCTGACAAAAGATGTCGTTATGACTATCGACCCAATTGATGCCAAAGACTTTGACGATGCTCTGTCAGTTCATGTAAACGATGACCCCAAATTAATTACCATTGGCGTCCATATCGCCGATGTAGCAGCCTACATAAGTCCAAACGGTACATGGCAGAAGAAAGTCCGCAGCCGTAGTTTCACAGCTTATCTGCCAGGACGTATGATGCCCATGCTGCCAAGAGTCCTTGTCTCAAAGCGCTGTAGTTTAAACGAAAATGAGCTAAAGCCTGCTCACACAGTCATGCTTCACATCAACCGCCGTACCGGTAAAGTTGAAAGTTTTGAGCGTTTCCACAGTAAAATCATCGTTAAAAAACGCCTCAACTACGAAGAGGTTCAAGAGTTTGCCGATCGCGGCTTCAAACACAAAGAATGGCCAAAAGAAGTTAGAGAAGCATTAAAGCTTCTCTATCAACTATCGGCTAAAATGCGTGGATGGCGCCGCCGCTATGAAAAATTTATTCCCCTCGAAGCTCCAGAAGTACGCGTTATGTGCGACCACAAAACTATGGAACTTAAAGGCTTAAAACACGAAAAGCAGGCAGAGTCCAACCAACTTGTTGAAGAATATATGCTGGCGGCCAATGTCGCTGTTGCAAAGGAATTAACCAATAAACAAATACCTGGCGTATTCCGTGTCCACCCTGAACCGGATCCAGAATCCGTTGCGGAATTTACAGCTAAGGCCATGTCTATATATGGCTTAAATCCAGGCGACCTTGTAAATCGAACCAATGCAGTGAGCTTCCTTAATGAAGTTAAAGAACTTCCAGATGCAGAAATCATCTCCTACGACTTCCTGAGAATGATGCAACGCGCTCTTTACAGCGAATCAACGGCACTGCACTATGGACTCGGCAAAGGCCTTTACAGCCACTTCACCAGTCCCATCCGTCGCATGAGTGACCTAATCGTGCACCAGCAACTATGGGAAAGAGAGTGTAATCGCGCTATTAAAAGTAAAGGTTTCCTCGAAAAAGAAGCAGCTCACATCACTGAGATGGAACGCAAAAATGACGATGCCTACCGTGCTGCCAGTCATAGATTTAAACTTTACTACATTCGCCAACAGGTCGATAAAGGAGAGTACCAGTCTGTCCCGGCTTACATTGCCAAAATTGGCCAGAGTAACCTGAAGATATACATCCAGGAATTTGGTTTATATACAAATATTTATCTTCGCGATTTCGATGATGACTTTTACAACGCTGACCCTCAAGGTCGCTTTGTCCAAGGCAAAAGAAATGGTCGCATTATTAACTGCGGTGATCAAATAACAGTAAAAGTCACTGACGTCAATTTTGCTCGCCGTGACATCAATGTAAAACCGGTTTTAGCACCCGTTAAAAAGTCTAAAAAAGACTCTAAACGTGAGACACCTAAAACGTCTCCTCGACACCAAAAGACTACAGCTAAAGAAGAAACTGAAAAACCTAAGAAAAAAAGATTTTTCGACAAAGTCTATAAAGCTGAGAAAAAGAAAACAAACCGTACTCAAAAGTATTAAGGCAAACCTTCTAAGAAAAAAGCTAAAAAGAAACGAACTAAGAATTAGGGCCTCTTAATGAAATTAATCGATTGTAGTGAAGAACACATACCGGATATCCTTGAGATTCTCAATGAGTGCATCATAAATTCGACGGCTCTTTATGACTACAATCCACGCACTTTAGAAGATGCTAAAGTTTGGTTTCAAAAGAAGAATGACAAAGGCTTTCCTATTCTCGGTTTATTGAATATCGATGGCATTTTAGCAGGTTTTGCTTCTTACGATGATTTCAGACACTTTCCCGCCTATAAGTACACTATTGAACACTGTATCTATGTTCATAAAAACTTTCGGGGTTTACGTCTGGGAGACTTACTTCTAGGTGCAATCATAGAACGTGCTGAAAAGGGAAATTACCACACGATTATCGGCGCCATCGACTCTAGTAATAAAATCAGCATTAAGCTACATCAAAATCACGGCTTTGAAGAATGCGGCCTCATAAAAGAAGCTGGCTATAAATTTGGGAAGTGGTTGGATGTCGCCTTTATGCAAAAGATTTTGAAGACTCCAGAAAACCCAGAAGAAGATTAAGATTATTTTTGTTTGGCGTGATAAACAGAGTGACAACTCTGACATGTTGTCATTACTGCTTTCCAGCTTTGCCTTATCTCTTCAGACTTTTCCGCAGCTACCGCTTCCTCAAAAGTCTTTAAACACTTCAACATCTCATCATTAAATGCTCTGAAAGCTTTATCTGGATGTTTTACCGTAGCCATTTTTCGCGTCTGGAGCACGAAATCACTGGAAGCCTGCTTAAAGTACTTAGACTTATAATCGCCCTTACCAGCAAGAGTCGACACCCCCATTCCAGGAAGATGCATCATTCCCATAATAGCAGCGATTTTTTTATTGACCTCTACAAGTTCAGAAGACTTCCTTTCAACGGCAAAAGGGCTCGCTATAATTAAAAAGTTAAGAACAAAAATAAACTTCATAAGCCTTAAAAATTATTCACTTTTGGTTAATAACTTATAACGAACTTTATGTTAAAACCAGGCTTTTTAGGAATTCGTAATTTCAACTAGCTGATCAAGCTTCTTAAGAGCTTCACCACTGTCGATACTTTTTGTAGCAACTTCGACTGCAGCAGCAATACTTTCGTACTTTCCACTGGTATAAATACCTGCTGCAGAGTTTAGGATAACTGCATCGCAGTAAGCGCCTTTCTCGCCATTAAGTACACTGCGCAAAGCTATAGCATTTTCGGCAGGCTCTCCGCCAAGAAGTTCATCTAACTTCCAAAGGTTCAAACCAAAGTCTTCAGGATTAAGAGTAGCTTCAGTAAGAACCCCATCTTTCACTTCACAGATGTAACTTGGCCCAGTTACTGACAATTCATCTAGGCCATCTTCTCCATGAGCAAAAATCACGTGTTTGTCGCCAAGCTTTGCACCTGCTTCAGCAAGAACTTTTGTGTAGTGCTTATTAAACACACCGATTAAACCACGACATGCCTTAGCTGGATTCGTCATTGGACCAAGAAGATTAAATATACTGCGAATTCCCATCTCGCGACGTGGACCGATAGCATGTTTCATCGCCGGGTGCAGCATAGGCGCAAATAAAAATGAAACGCCAATATCTTTTAAAGCTGCTGTCATGACATCAACGGAACAAGCTGTATTTATTCCAAGACTGCTTAGCACATCTGCACTGCCAGACTTACTGGATAACGCGCGGTTTCCGTGTTTAGCGACTGTAATTCCAGCACCAGCTGCGACGAATACTGAAGCTGTTGATATATTGTATGTACCAATTCCGTCTCCACCAGTACCGACAATGTCAATAGCCGCTTCATCTTCACAAGGAATGTGTAAAGCATTCTTGCGCATGACATCGATACCAGCTGCGATTTCATCGGCTGTTTCTCCTTTCATCGCCATTGCCGTCAACCAGGAAGCTATCTGAGCATCGGTACACTTACCGGTCATAATGTCATTCATGACTTCTTCTGCTTGTTCACGAGAAAGGTCTTTGTTTTCGACCACTTGTTTGATGGCAATTTGAATAGGAGTTTTCATACAATCTTTTTAAATCTTTTCGTAATTGATAGGTGAAAATGATGAAACTATGGCAGCCTTTGCATCTTGATCTTCAATCTCCAGACTCAAAGCATAGATATCTCCAGGTAGGACTTTCCTCGGGAATTCATCTTGCTTAATAATCATTCTGGCCAGCATATAGCTGCAATCAGGTTCATGAGCTACAGCCAGAACCCAGGACTTCCCACCACCATTTTTAGAAATGGCCCCCAGTAAATCATCGACTCCGGCTCCAGGCATAATGGCAGTCGAAGTCTGAACAGGAATACCCCCGAGCTTTTGGCTAAGAATTTCAGCTGTCTTACCTGACCTCAGGAAAGGTGTTGAGAGTACTTGTGATGGAATAATCTCCATCTTTTTTAAATAATCGGCGACTAATTCTGCATGCCTTTCACCTTCTTCAGTCAAAGGCCTTTCTGCATCGTAGGAAACTCCGGATTGGGAAACTGTTGCTGCGAGACAATGCCTCATGAGCAAAATATTCATAAATGTCCGCCTTCCAATTCTTCCTTAAGAGCCATAATCTGCGGCATTGGCAAATCCCTCATAATCTTTTTAGCATTCACAGTCAATTTTTCAGCCTGAGTTTTTAACTCTGCCATACGACTTGTTATAACCTTAAATCTGTTTTGATCAAGGCAGAAATGCTTCTCGTCGTCTAACTTTCGCCATTCATCCTGCATTTTAACCTTCTGCGTAATCAACTTGCGCAACTCGGTTAATTTTTCTTGCTGCTCTTCAGGAAGCTCTTCCACTGCAGGTGTTTTTTTAATTTCATGGCTGTTAATCATAAGAGTGACTTTACCACCTTCGACATTCCACTGAGCTTCGCCATACTCATTTTCAACTTTACCGGCAGTAGAAAAATCGACCTCTTTTTCAAAGATTCTGGCAACTTCATTATTCATAAAGCCTTCGACATCGCCTTTTCCGGGCTCAAAAACCGCACGCATAGCCTGAACTTTTTCTTCGCTATGAGCAAGTAAAAGACTACCGCCTTCAGTATCTTTAAAGCTGGACATCGTCAAACTATTATTAATACCGCCGATATAGCCTTCTTTTTCTGCTTCCAGAACTATGCCGACTTTCTTGAGATCATTCTCGTAGGTGTTAACAGAGTGCATCTCACTACCCGCAACCATCTTAGCTACAGATTGAGTGATCGTCTCTTTCATTTGGGGATTATAAAAATATATGTAGGTAGCGCTGCTGATTACAGCAACCAAAAACAACCCTAAAGCTTTCTTCATTTACCTCTTTACTCCTCGAGCCAATGGCCGGAGGTCTTCGCAGGCGATCTTCAGGTACTTATTCAGAAGGCCAACATCTATATTTCGGCACTTCGCAAAGACTCCGACAACTTTCCCATATTCATGCTTAAAGAAGTAGAACTGATTATAAAAAACCTTACCGGCTTGCCTAACGTACATAACCTTACCGTCAACCATTTTGCCATTGATTTCCTGCTTCGCATCTTTCAGCTTCTGCTTCTCAAACTGGGCGTCATTAACTTCATAGTTCTCTATCCATATATTTATATACTTTTCAGCAACCTCTTGCAAATCAGCATTTTGATCATAAACAAGCAAGTGCACTTCTGGACCCAGCTCGGTATTTAAAGTATACACAAAGCCGCCTTTCATCTTATTTGGGAAGACTTCCATGTCTTTGTGATAGTGAAAACTTATGCGTCCGTCTTTATAATGCTGGATTTCGTTTCGGTATAGAACTATGCGATGGGCAACCTTTTGTAAATCTTCTACAATAATCTTCTCACCCTCATTCAGGTGGTATGTCTTACCATCAAAAATAATTCTAAAGTCACGCTGGTTGCGCTTCATTTCATTTTTAATGTGTTTCTTAAGCGACTGAATCATAAATGTCGGATCAACCTTCCACTCATTTGTCCCCCGCATCTTTTTCACAATCAAAGGGTAAACCATTTCGAGTAAGCGAATCGTACCTATTTTCTTGCGCTCATTTACCATAATCTCATTCACTCTGATCGGTGCATTATTTATCTTGATAATTTCGCCAACCTCATTCCACTTGATGGGAGTCGCTCTAAGCTTTTTATTGAGTTCAACAAGTTCTTCCTTGGTGTAACCCGGCATTTCTAAAAGCAGGTTCAGCTCATCATTATAATAAGTAACAGCTTTAAGCTTTTCCATGTCATGAGCAAAATAGGCTTCAGTAAATTCATAGAAAACTTTCTCGGCTGCCTCCAACTCCTTATCCTCAGCATTGAGTGCAAAAATGATTGTTAGAAATAAAAATAAAAAACTATGAATAACTCGCATAAAAACTCTTTACTTTGACTGTTGTTTTTCTGACATTACACGCCTTTCACGGAATAACAGTGTGTATTTGAATAGTTCGAATTTATATTAACTATATTTTCTGTCAACAAGAGCAGGAATTCTGTCATCTAATGGTAATGAGTTAAAGGCTGATATTAAACAATGAGTAAGGGCCAAAATATCCGTTGTATCTGCATCAACTGCTACTCCACCATTGATGCAGGAGCCGACCTCATTGGTTCCTACCAAATATGTCCAGAATGTTCACATAAAATTTTCATCCCTAAAACTACCCTCAAACCCGAAGATACTGTTGGCAACTATGAAGTCGACAAACTCATCGGCATAGGCGGTATGGGCGAAGTCTACCACGTGAAGTCTCTCCTCGACCAAAAAGACTATGCTCTCAAGATAATTCGCCCTTCAATTATTAATGACGAAGAAATTGAAGGGTTTAAAAATGAAATTCGCATGAACCTGCGTGTGGTGCACAATAATTTTATAAAGGCCTTTGAATCGGGAACTGATGACAAAGGCAGACTCTATCTTGTCATGGAATTTGTCCAGGGACACACTCTCGAAGACCAAATCGTCCAAGAAGGCAGGTTCGATGAAGATCAAGCTCTAAGTATTAGCCTCACTGTAGCCAAAGCTCTACAAAGTGCCTGGCAAGAGTGGCAGATCATCCACCGCGACCTTAAACCTTCAAATATTCTTATCACCAAGGCCAACATCGTTAAGATTATGGACTTAGGTGTCAGCGTCAATAAACATGAAAATAATGGTGAAACACACATTATTGGGACACCTTTCTACATGAGTCCTGAGCAAATTGAAACTCCAAGCGAAATCGATCAACGTTCTGACATCTACTCACTTGGCGCTACTTTATACGAACTAATTACCGGCACTGAACCCTATAAAGGAAGGAACTCCGACGAAATTTTTGACAATGTTCTTAAAGTCACCCCAAAGCACCCTGCCCATGTCCGTCCAGGGGTCAGCCAGGCAACTTGTAATCTCATTTCCCACTTCATGCAAAAAAAACCAAAAGACAGGCCTCAAACCTGGGAAGAAGCTATTCAAATGATCGAAAGGGCCTTAAATAGATACGAAGGTGAAGAAAATGAAAACTTTAAATCTTACCATCAACCTTCATTCGCTTATTCCATGAAAGATGACCCAAAAGCACTTCTAAGTATCGTATCGGTGCTATTATTAACCATAACAATTTTTATAGTTTTCGCCTATTGCCTTGTGAACAGCCAACTTCCTTAGAGCTTACCTTTATAATTCTCGTAAGAAAATTCCCTCACTGTCTTCAAGCAATCTTTCTCAGGTTCATATAACATAATTGCAGGATGCTTTATGCCATTAAAAAAGCTGGTTTTCACAGTGGTATAGTGACTCATATCATCCAAAATAATTTTGCTACCGGGCTCTAAAGGTTGCTCAAAAGAGTAATCACCGATTATATCTCCTGCTAAACAACTTAAGCCTCCCAAACGGTAAGTATAAGGCTTAACTCCAGCCGCAGATGCACCCCGAATTTCAGGTCTGTACGGCATTTCTAAAACATCTGGCATATGGCAGGTTGCCGAGACATCCAAAATCGCTATTTGCTTTTCATTTTCAACTATTTCGACCACTTCAGCCACCAAGGAACCAGTATTTATCGCAATCGCTTCCCCAGGTTCCAGATAAACCTCAACATCATACTTTTCTCGAAAACAGGAAACAGTTTCACAGAGCGAATCCACATCGTAATCCGCTTGCGTTATATGATGACCACCGCCAAAGTTGATCCATTTGAGATCGTATAAGTATTTGCCAAAATGCTTTTCAAAAGCTTTCGCTGTCCTTGCCAATGGTACGGCTCCCTTCTGACAAAGAGTATGAAAGTGAAGTCCATCAATTCCAGATAAATCTTTGCCTTCAAAAAATTCAGGTAAAATACCTAAACGCGATCCACTTGCACATGGATTGTAAAGCTCCACCTCTGTCTCAGAGTGTAAAGGATTAACACGAAGGCCTATCTCTATAGCTTTTTTTGAGCCCTGAATCTGATTGCGATATTTTTCATATTGACTAAAACTGTTGAACAGTATGTGATCACAAAGTTCTAAATGATCATCTATATCCCTCTGAGTATAAGCCGGAGCATAAGAGTGAACTTCCTTGCCAAATTCTTCACGGGCCAAACGGGCCTCATGAGGCGAACTTGCACAACAGCCCTGAAGATATTTACGGATAAGTGGAAAAGTCGAAAAGTTTGCAAAGCCTTTCAAAGCCAAAAGTATTTTCGCTCCACTTCTTTTTTGAACACTATCCAGAACCTTGAGATTTCTCTCTAAAGCTGCCATATCGATCACATATGCAGCCGATTCAATCCTTCGAAAATCAAAGTCCTTTAAGTAGGGCCTCTTTGAGAAAATGTCTTTGTAGTAATTCATAATAAGTTCTTTCTGAGAATTCAGGCGCAAACTAGTTCAAAAGACTCTAGAGTCAAATCTTTCTTGTCTTTAAACTATTCAACATTAAGCTAAAAACCAACAATTAAGCGGGCTTATTAAAACAATCATTCTATCGATTATTATCGGTGTTAGTTTTACTCTATTTTCTCAACAAAAGGGCAAAAAACGAATGCTGATAAAACCCTTACTGTTCCCCAAGCACATAAAGCTTTTGCCGCAGGGTTAAATGACAAAACCTGGCAGCTACTTCAAAAGAAAGAACTCACAGAAGATGAAAAAGATGAAATTTTATACGCGACATATGCCTCTGCCTATCATTGGCTACAAGCTGAAATAATTGTCGAATAACTCAGGACTGAGTGGCTGATTGCCGAAGTGAATTCTGAATCAGACTATAAAGAAGCTGCTCTCAGACATGTAAAAAGATGCTTTGAACTAACTGAAGAGAATAAGGATAAAGTGAAAGATTTTGACATTGCTTACTCAATTGAATTAAGGGCTCGAGATCAAGCCATTAACAAAGAATTCAAAGAAGCCAAAATCTATTACCAAATGGCTTTGGATGAAGCCAAAAAGATTGGTAAAAAAGAAGATCGCAAGTTTTTCTTAAGTGATCTAAAAAGTGGCAATTAGAACGGCTTCACGCCATAGTAGCCCCAAGAAAAAAGCCCGCCTTCATGACTGAAGTCGAGCTTTAAAACTTCTAACAAGTTAAGAATTATTTTTTATTTGTCTCCAGGTAAAGACCTATTTCATTCTTACCTTCTTCAGTCGCTATCCACTTAGTGAAACCAGCTTTCTCAAGATCGGCAATCAAGGCTTCCCAAGCAGTATGATCCCATGAAGCATTCTTCTTCAACCAATCATTAAGTTCTTTCTTTGGAAAACGAGAGATAGTCTTTTTCGCTGCAGGCTTCTTTGCCGCTGTAGTTTTCTTAGCCACTGGCTTTTTAGCCGCAGGCTTCTTCGCTACTGGTTTCTTAGCGGTAGTAGCTGCAGGCTTTCTAGCCACAGGCTTCTTCGCTACTGGTTTCTTAGCAGTAGTAGCTGCAGGCTTTTTAGCCGCAGGCTTCTTCGCTGCCGTTGTTGTCTTCTTAGCCGCTGGTTGACGCGCCATAATTAGAACCCTGTTTATTTTAATTAAAATCTCTTTATTTTATAAAAAATATTCCATCTTGCAAGATCTTTTAAATAAAAGGAATACGTCGTAGCACTGCCTATTTTCAAATATTTCCAAAATCATCCGATCTCGAAAAGTATATATTTGTCTTTTCTGACAAGCATGTGGTTCCAACAAACAACGCAATCAAAAGCCTCATCCCTTAAAATTTTCATCTCTACAAAAAACTAAAAAGCGATTCTTTTCCAAAAAGGTAATTAGATTGAGTGAATAACGCTCAAAATTTAAGATACTCATGATGAAAACGAATCAACTAATTTATGCCAGCCGCTTAAAAAAAGCTCAAATTTAAAGAACTTCGGGAAATCGCGAAGAATTTTTGTCGCAAACAATAGAAAGCTTAACGTCACCGGCCTGCTCATCTATGGCAACAGTTTTTTTATGCGGATTCTTGAAGGGCACCAGAAAGATATAAACTCGCTCTATTTAGAAACCGCTCAAAATAAACAGCATGGCGACTTAAGATTGCTTAATTATTCAAAAATTATTACTCGATAATTTGATCATTGGAACATGGGCTGTCTGTTGCTAGACTCACAAGCAGATATCAGACTTCTCATTGAGAAATAATTTGATTCACAAAAGCTTGAGCTCTTTAACCTTACTCCTGACCAGGCCAATCTCTTTAAGCCAATACTTTGAGAAAAAATAATTACTCAGAATCCTGCTGATTCTGATTATCTTCAAGGGCTTTTTGCTCACGCAGTTTATCCTTTTTGCTCTTGCGTTTTCCCTTTATCGGAGCTGCACCCTTCATTCTTTTAGGTATTTCACCTGTGTATTCGAAACCTTCGATCTGCTCACGCTCTAAACGAATGCCTGATTTTTTCTCAATTAATTTAAAATGGGCTGCGGCTTCACCATCTATGAATGATAAAGCAATGCCTTTTTCTCCGGCGCGACCTGTACGACCAATTCGGTGAACGTAATCTAATGGAGACCTTGGCAGATCAAAATTAACTACACATGATAATTTTTCGACATCGATACCACGTGCTGCTATATCCGTTGCAACAAGAACTTTGACCTTCTTACTTTTAAAAGATTTCAAAGCTTCAAATCTTTCCGACTGATCCAGGTCACCATGCAGGGCCTTAGATTCAAAACCATCACGAGTCAATTTCTGAGCTAAATTTCGGGCAGCTTTTTTACTGGCAACAAAAACCATAACCTGATCCCACTCTTCACTCTTTAGAAAATACTGCAGTAATGGCCGGCGTTTATCAGTGTCCACCTCAATCACTCTTTGCTCGACTGAATCAACCGTCAGACTTTCCTTCTCAATCAATATACGTACAGGATCTGTCAAAAACTTCTCGCTCAAATCGAGAACCTTCTCTGGAAATGTCGCAGAAAAAAGTAAATTTTGGCGGCCTTTAGGAAGTTTTTCCAACAATGCCAAAAGTTCATCATTAAAGCCTAAATCAAGCATCTTGTCTGCTTCATCCAATACCAGAGTATTTAATTCCACTAAACGGATTTCACCACGACGAATTATCTCAAGAAGACGCCCCGGAGTGGCGACTACTATATCAACCCCCATTCTTAAACCGCGAATCTGATCTTCTATACTTTCTCCACCAATCAAAGAAATCATTTTAATTTTCTTAGGAGAATGCTTAGCAAAAGCCTTATAAGCAGTGGCAACTTGAATCGCCAACTCTCTCGTTGGAACCACTACCAAAGACAAAATACTGATCTTCTTTTTCTTGTCAGGTAAATCATTCAGCAGCTTCGTAATCGGTAAGCCAAAGGCCGCTGTTTTACCTGTTCCAGTTTGGGCCTCAGCTACCACATCTTTACCAGCCAGTATCTCTGGAATAGCCTGTAACTGGACTGCAGTTGGCTGTTCATATTTTAGATCTGCGACTGCATTTAAGAGGTAATCCGGAAATTCTAGACTGCTAAAAGACATTTAAAACCTGTTTATAGAAATTGAGTTACAAAATTATGTCCAGACATTAAGCGCCTGTTAACTTAAGTCCAGCCATAACACCTAAAAAAAGAACTCGGAAATATCGTTGACAAAAAGTTGCGTACCAGAATATTTGATTGATACATTGTCGTAGACGTTTTATATCTATTAAGAGTTGACAGACTAAGGGGAATGCAGTGAAAATCTCCAGTTTTTTTAAAATTATACTCGCTGCCTTAATTAGCATTCTGCTTATTTCTCCTCTTTATTCAGAATAATAAAATCAATCTTTATGATATGAGTTTTGAAAAATTAATGAACCTAAAAATATCTGTTTCTACGGTATCTAAACGCCAAGAAAAACTTTCAAAATCTCCTGGTATTGTTTCAGTTATTACAGAAGATGAAATAAAAGGTGATGGCGCCAAGAGCCTCTGGGAACTCACGCATAAAGCTCCCAGTATTCAGCCTATCAGCTCACACTTATCTAGGCAAAATAAAATGTCTATCCGTGTTGACCTTAGGGAGCACTCAGACAACCACATGCTCATCCTGCTTAATGGCTGACCTGTACGAGAAGGGTTCAACACTTGTCAAAATTTCCCATTCTATATAGACTTTCCAACAGATCTCATCAAACATGTCGAAATTATTCGCGGACCTGGATGCCTCCTCTATGGATCAAATACTTTTGCTGTTGTCTTAAATGTCATTACTAAAAGCGCCGAAGACATTAAATCTTCATCCATCAGTTATGGGGGCGGTACCAACAGTTCAAATATTCAAAAGTTCCAAGCAGCCTTAAATGAAGAAAAGTTTCAGATGGTTCTTTATAGCTTCCGCCGGCAAAGCAGTGGTTGGTACTTTTCAACCTCTACTGCTCACCCCAGCCCCTCAACTCTGACTGTTTCAGTAAGTACTGACTATGCATAAGAAAGCTTTGGAGTCTTCTCGAATATGGCCTGGAAAGGTCTAACGCTAAATGCTTACTACTCTGAAACCAACTACGATATGCTTGGTATTGTTCCTTATTGGAATTTTTCGGATGACATAATAGCCCGCCACGGCTTTGCTGATTTAGGCTATACTTTTGAAATAAATGACTTCTGGGATTTGCAAGCAAACGCTACTTTTAATTACTACGATCTCAGAATTGATGAAAGTGTACATTTAGCCACTGACACGTTACTGGAAGCTTATTTCCAGAGAGAACCTACTGAGCATATTATTTTAATATTTTGCGGTCTTAAGGATAACAAGCACCGAAATGAAGACTTAGATGACTCTCTACTTCCTGGGACCTAATCACTCTATAGCTATGCAGTCTACGGCCAAATCGACTATCAGCTCTATGAAAAACTTAAATTTACTGTTGGGGCTCAGTATATCATCCCTGATTAGACAGATGAAAATATCGTCCCAGGATTTCAGGTAGTTTACAAATTTGATAAAAAATTGAGGTATAAAGTTATTGCATTCAGATGCATTTAGAAGTGACTGGCCTCTTGAACAATTTATTGACTCTCCTGCTCTACAAGGAAATCCTGACTTAGAGCCTGATAAGATTCAAACTACCTACCTGCAGTTATTTTAAGAGAAAGAAGAACTCAGCCTTACCTCGCAGGCCTCCATAGTGAATACTCAGATTAATTATCTGGAGTTCCCGTTTCAGCTATCCCCAATCAAAGTATGTACCAAAACAGTGATGACAAAATAAATGTAAAAGGCCTTGAATTTAAGTACAAGCACCAGCTTTCAAGTCAATATTTTAGTAGCGGATCCACCATGTATCAAAAACTAAAGAAGGCGATATTCTCGCCCCAAATCATATGTTCAAATTGGGTGTCATTTATTAACCTACCCAAAAACATAGCTTTGGACTTTTGACAGCTACTACGCAATTCCCCAGGAAAATGATGGTGAGGAAGTAAATTCTCAAGTCGAGGACCTATATTACCCAACTTTGAACATGACTTACCAAGAGAAATATAGAACTTAACCTTTCCTTACAAAACCTACTGGATGAAAAATATGACTATGTTGAATAGTCCAGAGACTAAAGAAAAATCTTTCCTCTCATGGATGGAAGAAATGCTTATTTCACCATCACAGTCAGATTCTACAATGATCAAGTAGAGAGGTAAATCACCTTACCTCCCTCTCGCACCACCGGGCATACGGTTGCGTACCACGGCGGTTCCTCAAATAGATTTCCTTCTGTATTGCTAACAATTCTCAAGCAGACTGAACAAGCCTATTTCTCTGAATTCTTTGACTTTCAATTTGAGTTTTACCTCCACAAAGTGAGCAATTGAGGATAACACCCGCTCTCCTGAGCGGAGGGTTCTCACATAAATATTACAATCGTCTGCGTAACGGCAAAAGCGATAACCGCGACTTTCCAGTTCCTGATCAAGCTCATGAAGCATGATATTGGAAAGCAAGGG
>JAKVBD010000239.1 GCA_022446985.1 Lentisphaerales bacterium | reverse complement strand
TGGTTTTCACTATAGAAGATGGCCGCTTTAAGGAATCTACTGGTCAGATGATGCTGGATATAATCAACGAACCGTCCAGACATAAAGTCATGAGAGAGTATACCTTGCAGTACACGGTTGATTTCTTTGAGAAGCATTGGAAAAACAGTCCTCTTTCTTCAAAACCAACAAAATTAAAGTTGGCTTCTGTATCGGATCAAAATCTTCAGAAACAGTTTATCAAAACCATGTGGAATATGCTGGATTCTGCAGATGGGCCTATAGCCGGAACTTCTCTTATAAGGCTTCACGATATAGGCAAGAGTTTTTCAATTGTTGATCAGGACAAACTAGCTGATAAAATTCAAAGAATTGTGACAGACGATTTAGCGGCAGATTCTACTAAAATGGCTGCTTTGAGTTTAGCCGCAGAGAGGCAACAGATAAATTTGGCAGATTCAGCCATGAATATAGCCGTTGACAATTCTCTTAACTTGCCATTGAGAATGTCAGCATTGCATACTGCAAGCCAATTAAATTCCAGCTCAGATTTCATTAATAGAATTCGCCGCTTGAGCAATGACAACGCTAGTCATCGCATTTTGAGACGAGCTGCGCAACAAATTTTAAATAAATTAAATACGACAAGAGGGTAAAATGTTAAGATTTATACAAATATTATTGTGTTCCCTTATTTTAATAGGGACAACTTATTCTTCATCCAAAACCAATCCAAAAGAAGATGACTGTAAGGTTGAGACGGAGCCCGAACCTAATGACGATTCAAAGATATTAAAATCAGGATCTTATTGTTTCCCCGGAGAAGAAGATAGATTTTCATGTGATCCAGAGTTTACAGATGGAAAAATTGTTAAGAAGGGCAAAAGCCCTGAAGCTCTTAAGGTGTCTGAAGTTTCATATCTTTGGAGTGGAGGTGGAGCTCTGGCGGTTGAAGGAGCTAATGATAATAGAACTGTTACATTTAAATGGACAGGTGATGCAAATGCAACTTCAGCTACTATTTATTGTAAGATCACAGGTAAATTTGAAAATTGTGAAGGCGAAATGGAGGAGACTGAGTCTCTAACTATTTCAAAACAAGTGCAACTGGGCTGCGTGCCAATGCCTGCCAGAAGAGGATATGCTCCTTCGAATAGCTTTACAAATTTAGATATTCATGGTTTACCAGCTAAGATAACTAAACCACAGGCTGAGTCTGAAAATGATAATGCTAAAAATAAATTTGACATAAATGCCTATTCTTTAACTGCAAGCTTTTCGACCACTGACATCAGTATCCCTCTTAAAGGGAGTGACCTTAAACTAGAGTTAAGAAGATCAAATAGTCCCGATGTCGTTAGTTATATCGATGAAAACTTTGCATATAACATAGACACGACTCGTTATAAGCACGTTATGGGACTTAGTTGGCGTGTCAATATTGCTCCACGTATACAGTACATCCGTGAATGGAAAGAATCTGACAGCGGCGGTATCTACAATAATAGCCGCTTTGAAGTCACAGATGACAGTGGTGCTGTATTTAAGTATTCTTGGAGAGTAGGTGAAGACGGTTATCTACCAATTAAGGAAAACTTTAGTGATCACAATTCTGCTTTTCACAAACTTTACAGTACAGAAGAGGGACGACTAGGGTGGAGAAAGAAAAACGGTACGGTTTACGAGTTCGGCAGAATACCGGTTTCCACGATTACCCTTAATCATTTATACCGTGTAAGTTCGGTTACAGATCGAAATGACAATAAGCTGATTTATCAATACGAAGATCCTAATCAACCATATTTCCCCAGTAAAATCTATTATGAACAGAATCCAGCGATATCATTGACTCTGGGTTATACTTTTCTCAATAAGTATTGGAAATTAACTTCAGTTAAAGATCCCAATGGTCATACAACGAGATACTCATACGATGCAGATGGTTTACTTGAGAATGTAATCTATCCTACTGTAAATGTTGCTTCCGAAAGCTCTCCTAAAACTTTAGTTCCAAGAAGAAGAATCCACAGCTATTCTTATAATAAACTATTGGAACGCCTTCCGAATAATAAAAATTACCACTACGTATTAACTCAGTCACAAGACCCACAGCAGAATATAATTAGCTTTGAATATGTTATTGATTCTCGTAGTCCTGAAGGTCAGCGTCTTGCACTGAGAAGTGTAAGCAGTCCAGATGGTCAAGTAAAATTTCGCACTGACAGCCACACCGACCTATCTCGTGTAAATACTATTGAAGACACCAAAGGCGATAGTTGGACTTACAGTTTTGCGAGCTCGCGTAGGCAATCGCACATAAATAATGGCTCAATTGAGTATCTACTGGACAGGTTTTCGAGAAGTTTAACTCCAAAGGGCGCTACTGAGCCAACCAAAACCATGTCGGCTCGCTTTAGTTCAAACAGCTTCTCTTCGATAAACCTTGCAAGTGTTGTTGACTATTTTGGCGTCACTTATGTATATGACTATGGCCTGGGCCGGGAAACACCCGTTGAAATTGACTATTTCAGGAATGGAGTTGCAACAACAGATTATTATAATTTTAGTCGTTACAGCCAGCCCTATAAAGAAATCCTTGATCCCAAGACTGATGAGAATCCAAATGGATTACATATAGTTAAAGAATTTGGCTATGAGCCACAAACTCACCAGATGGTCAGAATTGTAGATCCAAATGGCAACGTGACAGTTTATGATGTTGACGACCAGGGAAATAGAATCAGAGAAATTGCTCCAGAGGGAAAAATCACCGAATTTGATTTTGAAATGGGCTTTCAGACAAGAGTAGTCGATCCGGATGGTCGAGTGACTCTCAGTAAAAGAATTTATACGAATTCCGGATGGACTGACATCTCTGCTAAGTTACTGAACTACAATGACACAAGATCATTCTCAGATTTAAATATCGACTTAAATAATCTTACTTCAGATAATTCAGACGATATCATCGTCACAGTCAATCGATTCGATAAGGTCGGTAACCTGGTAGAGTCTATTGACGGAAATGGTAACTCCACACTCAATACTTATGATGCTTCAAATAGCCTCGTAAAAACCGAGTTGCCTCCAGTAACAGATTATGATACGGGGGAGATTTCCACACCAACAATTACTTACCATAGAAATGCCAATCGCCAGACTGTGGCACAACAAGATGCTCGTGGCAACTGGACTCTTAGTAAATACGGAGGTCTGGGGCGACTAAAAGAAAGAGAAGTAGAACTAATCAATGAAGGTACATCTTTAACGACTAATTATTTTTACGATGTAGTCGGCAACAAAAGTGCAGTCCTCGATCCAAATGGTACGCTCAATGTTTTTAAGTACGATGAATTTAATAATCTCGTCGTTGAAATTAAAGATGCTCTTCTAAGTGATCTTGATAGTACAGACGTTTCCCTATCTCAAT
>JAKVBD010000238.1 GCA_022446985.1 Lentisphaerales bacterium | reverse complement strand
CGTATTTCATAACGATCAAGGAGAAGATCTCCCTCATGTAAAATACAGTCAACTGATGAATTCCCTGAAACAGGTAAGTCAGAGATCATTGTTCTAGTTAATTGACTGCCAAAGTTTGTTTGGGAGGAAGATGTCAGATCGTCATTCATATTTGTATGATTTATTTAAGTGGGTTTATATTGTCCAAAACGGTAAAAGCTTTCACTACCGGAGGTTTTGTTTCTTCGTAATTCATCATTATAACGTCTGGTAAAGCCTGTGGAATTTTTTGGTCGCGATTATACACATCGCTGCGCCATACGCGGATCAATCCCATTAACATTGCATCTGCAATACCTTCACCGACTCCCCATGGCGAGAGTTCATTATCTTTATTTTCTTTTGAGTATTTTCCGCTCTGAACGTTAGCAAGTATTCTTCTGTCGTGAATTTGTTTTGCTGATGCAAGGAAGTCGTATCCACCTTTAACTCCAGAGTTTTTTCTGACTTTGATTTCTACAAATATATCAGCGTACTGAGCGATGTTTTCAAAGTCAAAAGTACGTTTTCCTTCGGAACTTTGTTTTTCATAGAGATCAATAAGATTAGGAACTTTAGAACGGTTAACAATAAAAGCTCCTTGATCAAGCAGAGGTTTCATAAAACCGTTTTCAAGACTCGTGATCCAGCCCACTTGGTTCTCTATGTGAGTTTTTTTTACCCAAGGCTCAATTTCTTCAGAGGAGTGTTTATTGAGGAAGACAAGAATTCTTGGATTTCCGGCATTTTTGTAGACTGTGTGAAACTCTTGGGTGCTAAAAGTATCCTTAAATTCATATGGAGTGTATTTACCATTTTTATATATAGTAAACTTTCCCGATGGAGCCTCTAGAGGACCAGCTGCTGTAACTACATATTCTTCATTTTGGCAGGATACTAAGAGAAAAGTTATAAAAACAAGTATGAGCGACCTCATTATTTTGCCTCCCTGACTTCGATATAGTAGTAGCCGACGTCTATGCTTATGGAACTTTCTTTATATGTTTGACTACCATTGGCTGGAATAAAAAACTGGCGCCAACCACTGACTTTTTCAATGGGCATTTTTGAACGGTCATAAAAATGAGTTCTTGCTTGTAAAACCAGTTCAGAATCTGTGCGGTTCCTTAGACTGGCCCATACTTGTGCTGTATCTGTGGCGGATCTTGTCCAGTCAGTGCCTTCAATTGCTACAGAATCATGGATGGAATCATTTAATAAACCGACTCCATTGTAATTGATCCCAATATTTCGGACTGCTGTTCCAAATTTAGCACCTTCTGTAGAGCAACCACTTAGGAAGATTGTAATGAATGCAATAAGTACGTATTTCATTTTTTGTTCCCTTTGTTTAAATCTTTTTTCTTTTCTTTGATGATATAAGATTATTCTTTTGGCGTGAATATATCAATGTTGGATTTTTGGGTTCGACATTTACGGACTTACTACTGGATCCAATCAAATTTCCCGCTTGGTCATAGTAGTTAAATTTTAGCTTATGTGATCCAGCGGGCAATTTAATTGTCGTGGTGTGGACGAATTCGGGTAGATTCCTCCAATTACGAGTATCTGCCTTAACAGTGGTTTTAAGACTTAGAAATTGAAACGTAGAGCCCACAACTGCTAGACTTCCACTAGCAATAGCTAGAGGAGTTGATGACTTACTGTTACTTAATAATACAGATGCCATCATACCGTACTCACCAATACTTGAAAGAGGTTTTCCAATATTTTTTGTATTCTCTTTAAATTTGACTTTACCCTCAATAATTCGATCAATTGGTCGAGCACCACGAGAATTAGCTTGATAAAAAATATCCTCAATACGTGTCAAATCCTTTTTCACGGTGTCATTAATAATGACTTCAATTTTGTAAGGTGCTTTAGCTTTTCCTTTTCTATACACCAAGGTATGGTGTCCAATGCCATCTGCGAGTTTTCGAGGTGCGTTACCACCTTCAGCTACAATTAGAATATTGTCACCATCTTTTGGTAGGGACATTTTACTTTTAAGGATATTCTTAAAAAAATGTCTAATATCTTGACTTATTGAATCTTCATTTAGTAAGTCTGATATCCATAACCTATAGTAGGTAAGCATGAAAAAGTCTGAGATCTCCTGATCTTCTTCTTTAAAGGCATCTTGGAGAGCACCTGCTTTGAAGCAGGCATTGGCGTTATCTAAGTCTCCTTTCTTAAGATATAGGAGCCCTCTGTAATAATAAGCCATGACTCGTTCGTAGGGTTCTCCTTTGAAGTCTTTGACATCTTCAGCATACCATAACTTTCTTGCTGCTTGAGCAGCTTCATTATCACCATAAATACTTTCTATATTATCAATCGCCATATCAAAGGCAGTTTCAGCATCTTTATATGCTTGAATTTGAAAAGCATCAAGACCAATTTCAAGAAGATTTAAAACTTCATTTCTTCTACCTTCAAGACTGTAGTGCTGATAACCTTGATGTAAGGCCTTATTTGTTTGCTCTAATTTTACAGGAATAGCAATGGGTTGTTGATTCGCTAGATTAGTACATGATGTAAAAAATAGGAAAAGTGTAAATGAAATTAATTTTAGTAATAGTTTCATTGATAAACTTCACTTTCACGCGCTTTCTTTTTAAAGGAGTACATATTGGTCCAAACAATTTCACCTGCGTGGAGGTCAATCATTTCAAAAAGAACTTGAACATAATTAGTCATTGTGCCATCTGCACCACGTGTTCTTTGGTCTTCAAATCTTCCAGTTAAACGAAAATCTACTGTTTTTTTACGTTTTACTTCTTTTCTTAATTCTTGTTCTTCTTCAAGAACACTAGAAACATGTCGTCCGATAAAACGCATTCTTCCTTGTGCTGCTCTAAGTAGTTCTACTCTCAAGCGGCTGACAATTAAGTTTTTTTCAATTCTTTGTGCAGAGTTATTACGGAAATGGGCATCATCCACGATTACTAAATTAACCTTTCCCGGAGGGAAAAGAATAGGGTTTTTGAGCATGTCGCGCATCATCTCGTCAGTCATTGCACGAATTTCTTTTGAAGTTATACCTATTCCAATACCTTCACTATCTGCGTTCACAGTTTGAGGTAATACGGCTGGTTTCTGATTTTGGTGTACACATCCCAGAACAAGGAATACAGTTAAGATGATAAGAATTTGGTATTTCACGATTTAACCTTATTTGAGTTAGTCTTTTAAAGCTAAAAAGGTATGTATTATTACCCTATTTAACGCTCTTTAAAACACTTTACCTAGAATGAGTTTAATTGCAATATCTAAAGTTTGTTGATTTTTTATTATGTTAGAAATGAAGCTAAGAGTATCTCTTATTATGTTAGTAATTGGTTGAAAGAACAAACCAATGACCGGGTGCAGCTTTACTCTGTAGAGTGCCGTGAAAATGAGAAGAACTCAG
>JAKVBD010000237.1 GCA_022446985.1 Lentisphaerales bacterium | reverse complement strand
TCAAATTGAATCAACTTGGCTGATTTCCTGTAACCCATTCGATATCCTTGGGGCCAATTCTTATGGCTTCAAGACTGCATGGATTCAGCGAAATGATCATAGCCCTTTTGACCCCTGGGGTATTTCTCCAACTATCACTATCAATGGTCTCAGTGACCTCTATGAAAAAATTTATAAATAGTTTATTGGCGTGGAGTGTGTAAAATTCACAATCCTTGTCTTCAATTTAAAGATAAAGAGGAAGTCAACATATGAAAATCTCAGATACAAAGAGATTGATAGCCTTTATTTTTTGCTGTCTTTCTTTAAACTCCGCGCTTATTGCTAATTCGACAGAGTATAAAGCCAACGACATTATTATGCTTTGGCCCAAAGATGCAGCGAGTCAAGATAAGAGAGCAATGGGAACGCCCAAGAAGCCAGATCGTGGTGATGGTCATATCCGTCTTACTGATATAACTCAGCCTTCTATGCGCTATTTTCCGGCTCCGGTCAAGAAAGGGCAGGGGACAGTACCAGCGGTTGTTATATGCCCGGGAGGAGGGTACAATCTTCTTGTGACAACGAAGATAACCCCGATTGCAAAGTGGCTCAATGAACAGGGGATCTCGGTATTTATGCTCTTATATCACGTTCCTAAGAATCGCAGTAAGGCTTTTCAAGATCTTCAGCGAGCTGTTCGAATTGTCCGTTCGCGAGCATCTGATTGGAACCTCGACCCCAAACGCATTGGCGTCATGGGCTCTTCAGCAGGAGGACACCTCGCGGCCCGGGTCAGCACAGGTTTTGATATTAAAGCCTATGAGGAAGTCGATAAGCTTGACGCAGTCAGCTGTAAGCCGGACTTCACAGTTTTGCTTTACCCGGCCTATATGAATAAGGGAAAGGAGCTGACTAAGGACTTTAAAGTTTCCAGTGAACTTAGCCCAACGTTGATTATAACAGCCAAAGACGACAAGCTTTCTTATCCTGGCAATCAAATTTATGCCAATGCTCTGAAAGAAGCTGGAGCGTCTATTCGTACACACTTTTTTGAAAAGGGCGGTCACGGCTTCTCCCTGCGTCCAAAACAGCAGCCGCTATCCACTTGGCCGGATCTTTTTTTGCAATGGTTGAAAGATATGAAAATTATTAAAAAAGCGCTCAATAGTAGGACGTAGTTGACAAGAAACAGTCACATCGTTTCTTGCAGGTAGTTCTAAGAAGTGGATCATGAAAGAACTTGGCTTCCCCAAGAGAGAAGAAATACTGAAGTGTAAAGAAAGACTTTGAGTCTTCCGTGATAAGAGTATCAATCGAATAGAATTATGATTTTTTTAACAGGCCATTATAAATGAAAAAAGATATTGCGTTAATACTGCTCCTCCTGATTTCCGGCTTAACTGCCGCCGACAAAAAACCGAATATCGTTTTCTTTTTTGCCGATGATCAGACCAGCAGCAGCTTGGCATGCTATGGCAATAAGATTGCTCAAACGCCAAATATCGATCAACTGGCAGCTCAGGGAGTGCGCTTTGAAAATGCCTTCGTAAGTCAGTCTATGTGTTGGGTGAGTCGAACCACCATCCTGACGGGGCTCACTGGTCGAAGTTTTGTCAGTAAGGAAAACTCCAAGCAGGTTATTCCAGATACAGTAGAAACTCTCTACAGTGATATTTTGCGAGCCAATTCTTACCGCACTGGATTTATCGGTAAATGGCATGCGCACATGCCCAAAGGCTGGAAAAGAGAGGCTCACTTCGATGAATTCGAAGCCATAAGCCGTAACCCTTTTTATAAAGAAATGCCAGATGGCAGCCTGCGTCATGAAACTGACTTAATTGTCGATCGTGCCATTGATTTTATTTCTGAACAAAAAGACGGGCAGCCTTTTGCTTTAAACCTGTGGTTCAATGCCTGTCATGCAGAAGATAATGACCGACGCCCGGGAATTGGTCATTTCCCTTGGCCGCGATCAGTGGATGGCATGTACGAAGATATTGTCTTTGATGCTCCCAGGCTTAACGATTCCGGGATATTTGAAAACCACCCGCGGTTTTTCAAAACGACTATAGCCCGGGAACGTTACTACTGGCGTTGGAATACAGATGAGAAGTATCAAACCAACATGCGGGCCTATTACCGTATGGTGACCGGAATTGACCAGGCTATCGGCCGTTTCATGAAAGCTTTGAAAGATAAAGGTCTGGCGGATAATACCATCATCGTCTATTCGGCTGATAATGGCTTTTACATGGGCAACCGCGGTTTTGCCGGTAAATGGTCCCATTACGAGGAATCTCTCCGTGTGCCACTGATTATTATGGACCCAAGACTGCCCGTAAAACAGAAGGGGGAAGTTGTCGATTCTATTGCTCTTAATCTCGACCTGCCGGCGACTTTTCTTGATTGGGCCGGAGTTGAAATCCCTAAGCACTACCAAGGTCATAGTTTGCAAAAGCTGGTGAATACCGGCAAGAACAAAGATTGGCGGACAGAGAGTTTTCACGAATTTTTCTCAGGGCGTACTATGATCCCTGCTTATGAAGGCATTCGCAATGCCGATTATAAGTACGTCCGTTATTTCGATTATGATGACTACGAGTTTCTGCACAACTTAAAAAGTGATCCAGATGAACTGGTCAATCTGGCCGATAACCCAGAGTTTAAAGAGATTCTGCAAGAGATGAGATTGCGGGCTGATCTGAAAATCAAAGAGCTGGGCGGCCAATTTAAACCTTTGAAAGAAGCGGTTGCCGATTCCACCAGTCCATTCCCTAAAGCCTCTGCCTATGTTTCCCATAAACCGGATAAGGAAGGCTTTGTCTCATTGATTCCTTCTAAAAAACTGCGCAACTGGGCCGGTGACAGTAAGTACTGGAAATTAAAAAATGGCGTCATTACCGGTCAGCACGACGGATCACTGAAACAAAATACTTTCCTCTCCTGGAAGGGCTCGACGATTCAAAACTTTGAACTGAAACTCAAAGTAAAAATCAGTGAGGGCGGCAATAGCGGCATTCAATACCGCTCTAAATCGCGTCCCGATTTAGGGCTCTATTCGGTCTCTGGCTACCAATGTGACATAGTACCGGATAATGTCGATTACAATGGCATGTTCTATGAAGAAAAAGGCCGTGGAATTATCGTTAAGTCAGGCAACAAAGCCATAGTGAAAGATAACTCAGCTGTAGAGCTGATTTCTGAGCTGCCAAAGCAGAAATTCTCTGCCGGGGAATGGCACGAATACCGAATAGTCGTTAAAGGAAATCACCACAGACATTGGATTAATGGTCAGCTCATGGTTGACGTTGTGGACCAGGATACTAAAGCTCGAGCTCAGGAAGGGATTTTAGCTCTACAGCTTCACGCCAAACAAAAGATGACTGTGCAATTTAAAGAGATGCGCATCAAACATTTTGACGATCACCTTGAGTAACTGTAAAGAACTCAATTAAGGTCTCCGTGTTTATTCAT
>JAKVBD010000236.1 GCA_022446985.1 Lentisphaerales bacterium | reverse complement strand
TCACCGGTACCTTGGAACAATTGATCTATGGCCCATATCCGTGGATCAACGCTAGCGCTTTGGAGAGAATTCCTCTTGCCGATTCCGGAAAGGTGAAGGGGAAGTTTACCGGACTATTTATGAAATCCCAATCCAAGCACAATCTGTTCTACCTGCATCGCACGAATCCCACAGGAACTTTTGAAGCCATCTTTTCCGCAACAGTCAGCGTTGACGGACAAACGGCGATCGGAACCCTGGTGAACACGAGTGGAATGCATGGGATGATGTTGATGGTCAGACGTAAAGCCTTAAGCCGTTACAAGCACTTATTGGACTCAGATAGCACTCGGCAATCCAAAGGAACCCGTTCGAAGGCCACCTCAGAAGCCAGTGTCGATGACATACCCCAGGGGATTGAAGCCCTGGAAGCATCTCTCAATGAGGAGCGCATGGCACAGGCAGTCGACATGTTTAAAAAACTGGATAAGAACAAAGATGGTAAAATTGCCGTTCCGGAAGTTCCAGAGAAGCAATTCAAAAATAAAGCATGGGTACAGGCCAATCTCAACGGCGACATGGTATTGACCTGGGAAGAAGAACTGATCTGGCAGTACAACTTTCAAAAAAAGAAGGCGGCAAAAAAGAAGAAGTAAGAGATAATAATCTGAATGGACGACCACTCATACAATAAGGAAAGCAAAATCAAAAAATTAGCAACACTTTTATTACTAGCGCTGATGAGCGCCACGGCACAAGAAGCCCCAACAAGCAATGAGGGTATACCTAAAGGCATCAAAGCCCTGGAAGCATCTCTCAACAAAGAGCGAATGACACAGGCAGTCGAAATGTTTAAAAAACTGGACAAGAACAAAGACGGAAAAATTACCGTTCCGGAAGTCCCAGCGAAGAAATTTAAAAATAAAGCATGGGTACAGGCCAATCTCAACGGCGACATGATCTTGACCTGGGAAGAAGAACTGATCTGGCAGTACAACTTTCAAAAGAAGCAAGAAATGAAGTCGAAAAAGAAGTAACTGAACCAGAGTGGTCAAAAACTGAAAAGGCTGGATCCCATATCCTTTGAGATGGACGATATAAACCATATTGAGGACGGAAACGGTTTGACCAACAACGGCAGCTGGGCAGTCTCTGACAATAAGTAGCCAAAGCCCTTACAGACTATCAAAGCAATGGAGCTATAATCATGTTCAAACAATTCATGCTATTAATCTTAGTGCTGGCTGTTGGTAGTCGGGCCGACGATGGGCTGAAAGTGGCGGATTTGAACTCGGTAAAGTTCGATGAAAAAGCTCTTAAGCAATTGGTCGTTAAACTGAAAGGTGGGGAGTTCGGCAAAGTCTGTAGTCTCCTCATTGCCAAGGGAGATATTTTGCTCCTTGAGGAGTATTTCGGAAGTGCGAATATAGATAAACTGCATCCAACAAGATCCCACACCAAGAGTATGACTTCCTTTGTCGTCGGCAAGGCTATTGAACTAGGTAAAATAAAAAGCGTTAATGATCCTATCCTCAAATACCTGCCTGAGGTGGATACCAGCAAAGTACTTCCAGCTGTGGAAAAGATAACTATAAAAGATTGCCTTTCGATGAGCGCCGGGCTTCGTGGCAATAAGAAGAATAAACAGCCAAAGGGGCTCAAAAAAGATGAGATTATTCCCTGGATTCTTGAGGACTGGACTGAAAAGCTGGTGACGGGTGAACGCAGATTCAGCTATTCCTATTCCGATCCGATAATCATCAGCCATGTGCTCTTCAATGCCACCGGCAAAACGATTGAGGAAATGGCTGTGGAGCATTTTTTCCAGCCGATGGGTATCAAGAAACATAAATTCAGAACTTTTGGCAATGGCTTAACCAATCCGATTGATAATATGGAGCTGCGCTCGCGCGACATACTCAAACTTGGACTGTTGACACTGAATGGAGGAGTCTGGAACGGTAAGCAGCTTTTAAATAAAGCCTATATCGATGAGGCCACTACTGCGCATGCGACAGTCAATAAGATGGAATCATACGGCTACTTCTGGTGGGTCAATCAGATCACAGTCAAAGGGAAAAGCTATGAAGTAAAGACGGCCTTTGGCGCCGGAGGTCAGATGATCTATGTAGTTCCTGAATTTGATATGGTCGTTGTATTTACTGCGGAAAAAGCCTATAAAAGAAAGCTATTAGCCCTACTGCAGAACAGCATAGTTCCTGCATTTTTAACTAAAAAATTATAATGCTTGTGAGTAAACGGTTTGAGATGTTGATGAAATGTTGCCTGCGATTGACGATAGATAACATAATATATGTAGGCTATCTCTCATGTGTTCTTAACCCAAGGTCATAGCTTAGAGGAAAAGAAATATGATAAATCGATATTTTTTATTAATGACAATTTACATAGCGGTTGGGCTAATGTGCTGCAGTTATGCCGCAGAAAAGGCCGGCAGTGAGAAGCCCAATTTTGTCTTTTTTATTGCCGATGATGTCTCGCAGGTCGACTTCGGCTGCTACGGACACCCGACGATAAAAACTCCTCATATTGATGCTTTGGCCGCTAACGGTATGCGCTTTGATAATGCCTACCTGACCACCAGTAGTTGCAGCCCCAGCCGTTGCAGTATTATTACCGGTCGTTATCCCCATAACACAGGTGCTCCTGAATTACATGTCAAATTACCTGCCAAGCAAATCCGCTTTACTGAACTCTTGCGAGAAGCGGGATACTACACCGTACTTTCCGGTAAGAATCATATGCTTGGTAATAAAGATCGCGCCTTTGATAAAATCACCAAGGGCAAGGACCCTGGTTGCACTGAGTTTTGGCTCAAGCACCTGCAGGAACGCCCAAAAGACAAGCCTTTCTTCTTTTGGTATTCTTCGATTGATGCCCATCGTCCTTGGCAGAAAACTAAACATGTTCGAAGTTACAGCCAGGAAGAAGTAATTGTTCCCCCTTATTTAGTCGATACAAAAGTTACCAGGGAAGATCTCGCCAGTTATTACCACGAAGTCAGTCGTTATGATTACGACATCGGTTTGGTGACAGCAGAACTCAAGAAGCAAGGCGTCCTGGAAAATACCGTGATCATCATTGCCGCCGATAATGGCAGACCCTTTCCGCGTGATAAATCTCGCTTGTATGACAGTGGGATTAAAACCCCCTGGATAATTCATTACCCCAATATGATCAAGCAGGCTGCTGTATCGAAAAGTCTGTTAAGTGTTATCGACCTCAGTGCAACATGTCTCGAACTTGCGGGCATTGCAAAGCCAGATGCTATTCAAGGTCAAAGTTTCATTCCCATTCTGAAAAATCCCGAGGCGAAGATTCGCGATATGGTTTTTGCCGAGCATAACTGGCACGTTTATAAAAATCATGAACGCATGGTGCGCTTCGGAGATTTTGTTTACATCAAGAATAATTATCCAAATCAAGCCAACCTTTGCACCGAATCGGACACCAAGTATCC
>JAKVBD010000235.1 GCA_022446985.1 Lentisphaerales bacterium | reverse complement strand
CTTTTTTTTAGATGTCTGAATTGTTCTTAGTTGGGGGTATGGGATTGATGCCTGAGAAAAGATGCCGAACACTTCTGGGGACTCCAATAATGAACATAGAAGATTAAAATTTTTTAATGTTAATTTAAGCTTCCTCTAATCTCAGACAAATATGCTTTACTGTCTGAATTAAAATAGATGGAGACAGATAATGAAGCTTTGGGCAATACTCACAACAATGTTTGTGTTAATGATTGCATCTATAAATGCTGGTGGTGTTGAATTACAGGACGCTGATTCTCTGAGAATAGTATCTAAAACAGCCAGGTATCATACAGGAAAAAATTATGTAGATTTTCATGGAGATGTTCATGCTGATAATGGTGAAGCAAAACTAACGTGCGAGAATATGAAAGTCTATTTTGATGAACAAGATCAGGTGAAAAAAAATTATCTGCTCTGGAAATGTTATCATCCGCAAAGAGCAATCGACATCTTATTCGGATCATGCAAATTATTCCGCGAAGGATTCTAAAGTGACATTGGTTGGCAATGCTAAAGTTGTGCATGTGAATGAAGAGGGAAAGAAAAGCATGACTAACGGAAATGTCATTATTTATTATTTAGTAAAAGAAATGATTGAAGTTCATGATTCAGAGTTGGATATACAAAACAAGTGATTTCTGTCGTAAAGGGGAAGAGATTTAAAAATAAATGTGGATTCTTATTTTAGTCAAATAATGAAGCTAGACAATGAAAATTCTTTTAGTTGAAGACCAATCTAAAGTAGCCTCATTTATTATCAGAGGTTTAAAAGAAGAAGCTTACAGTGTCGACTACTGCTCTAATGGAAAAGAGGCGAATTCGAATATGTCTCTTTATGAGTACGATGTGATCTTGTTGGATCTTATGCTTCCTGATTCTTCCGGAGTAGAGCTGTGCCGTAAGTGGCGTAAGCAAGGCCTGTTGACTCCGGTTATTATGTTGACGGCCAGGTCGGATGTTGATAGTCGGATTAATGGACTGGATGCCGGGGCTAATGATTACTTGTGTAAGCCTTTTGATTTCGGCGAACTACTGGCAAGAATAAGGGTTCAACTCCGGCAGGACTTAGCTCAAAATGCTACTGTACTTACTGTCTATGATTTAAAAATGGACCTGTACAAACGTGAAGTTTATCGTGCTGAAAAAAAGATAGATTTGACGGTGAAAGAATTTAACTTACTTGAGTATTTACTCCGAAACAAAGGCCGCGTTGTCAGTCGGACTGCAATTATCGAGCATGTATGGGATATGCACTTTGATAGCGACACAAATATCGTAGATGTTTTTATACGTTACTTACGTAAAAAAATAGATGAAGGTTTTGACGAAAAGATTATTGAAACATGTCGTGGGCGAGGATATACCATAGCTTAAATGAGCTCTTTGAAATCAACCTTAATGATCCGTTTTGCGGTCATTGTATTGCTTCACACACTTGTGACCTTGGTCAGTGTGTATATCATAACCCTTTATAATCTGAAGAAGTCTGCCGACTGGGAATTAGCAAAATTTGAAAAGTCTTTGATTGAAGCGATTAATGATGGGCGTGAGCAAGATGATAATTATAACTTTTATACTTTAGGAGTGGGCGAGGAAAGCCGTTTTTCATTTTTTTTGAAGTTGAGCAATGGCCAGCTTACAGAAGCTGGTCAAAAAGTAGCAAGCTTGCGAAAGTTTCCATTCAGAGAAGGTTTTGATTTCGAAGGTTACAAAAAGTTTTCAGTTTACAGGAAGACAAAAACTTCAGAATACGTTCTTTACACTTCAGTTCATTCTGAGCTGGATTTAATAGACGATACTCTTTGGATCTTCTTACTGACTTTGCCACTGCTTCTTATTCCTGCTATTTACTTTTCCTACAGAATCTTTAATCAATTAGCTAATCCTCTTAAGAATATTTCAGCGGTTCTCGCAAAGATTGAAAAAGGAAAGTTACAATCGCGAATAGCTGAAGGGAAATACCATATCGAAGTTGAAAGTCTTTCCAGAAGTTTAAATCAAACCTTTGAGTGTCTAGAAAGCCTCTTTGAACAGTCAAAGCGCTTTAATGCTCATGCGGCTCATGAATTAAAAACTCCACTCACTGTTATTCAGGGGGAGATCGATTTATGTATGCAAGGGCCAGCTGAAATAGAGCAATATGAAAGCTGTCTTTTAAAAGTTCAGGAAGAGATTTACCGGTACCGTAAAATAATTGAAAATCTATTACTTATTTCTTCCTCTGGCGAAATCAGTAAACATGGCTTCGTTGAGTTTAATGTAAGTGACTCGTTGAATGATGTAATCGACTTATTAAGGATTCTGGCTAAAGAGAAAGGTATTGAATTGAGCTATGAGGAGGACGGCGGTGAAATAGTTGGAGGGCAGAAGTTGCTTAGTCAGGCGATATTCAATCTTGTAGAAAATGCGATCAAATACTCGAAGAGTGGCAGCCGGGTGAAAATTGTTCTTAATAGGGAAGAATTTTCGGTAGAGGACGGGGCTGATCAATTATCAGAAGAAGATAAAGTGAAGATCCTAGAGCCTTTTCATCGGAAAGCTGTAAAAGAGAATGGTATAGGCTTAGGTCTGAACATAGTAGTTTGGATCTGTAGTCTTCACGGTTTTCATTTGGAAATTGATTCAGCACTTGAAGGGAACATATTTACAATAAAGTTTTAGCTTTTAAGAATATTGGCACATTAACTGCAATTTCACTCTTATAAAAATAGAGGAAAATATGAAAAAGTATTTAATTAACAGTTTGATGTTTGTTGCGATCATGGGGTTATTTGTAGTTTCAGGTTACGATAAAAATGAGTACCAGTCAGAAGCCATTGAGACTCAGAAGAAATTATCTTTGAATTTGGCATCTACACACAGCTTTCTAAGTAAATAGTTTGAGATGCTTTAAGCTGGGTCAGTGAAGTTCAGGCTTCGTTGAAAGCAAATTCTTCCACTAAGCTTTTGAGCTGTTGAGAGTAAGGCTTTACTTCGGGGTATTCGTCACAAAGCTTTTCAATATTTTCAGCAATTTCCCACCATTCATGTATGTGCATAGTTTTCGAAAAGGTTTCTGGAAGGAGCTTTATTATGGCTTCAATTGCCGCATCATTCAAGAATAAATTATTTCTCTCTTCTTCTATAGCATAAGTGTCACTTTCCAGATAACTTGCTAGAGTTTGCAGTAATTCATTGCGGCCAATTGGTTTTCTTAAAAAGGTTTTAAACAGATTTTTTAGTTGTTCTTGATTTTCAGTCATTATGGTTGCTGGATGAGCAATGATCGGCAGATTTTCAAATTTTTTGTTTTGACGTAAATTTTCGGTTATTTCAATCCATCAATACCCGGCATTCTTAAATCCATGAGTATCAAATCTACACTTTTGTCTCTAGCAGTTCATATGCTTCTTTTGCAGAATTTACATAGGAGAGTTTGAGACCAGTATCTCGTAGCTGTACACTAATTACAGATAAATTTAAGGATCATCATCAACAGCTAATACATGTGCCTGTTATAATTTACAGGAAAACTTAAGTGGTTGACCTCAGAAGTGTTCGGCACAGTAGGATCTTTAGATATGCGGTCAGCCTTGTGCATGGTCCCCTGTAACCCCCTTCAACTCATCGAGGCAGGGGTTTGCGTCCGATAAATTTATTATCGAATCCGGGCCGGATGTATTTTGGTGCTGCATAACCGCGGCACCCAGAAAAATCAGCCTTTCTTGTTTTCGGCAAAAGCTTCTTCGAGTTCCT
>JAKVBD010000234.1 GCA_022446985.1 Lentisphaerales bacterium | reverse complement strand
GATTGCCGTTGTTGCGATCATGGTGTATTTCATTCCTAATAAGAACCTCTCAGAAACTTCAATAAAATCAATTAATATTGAATCTGAAGTTACCCCTCAATCATCATCTGCTAAAAGACATTCAATAAAGAGTGTTCATTCTAAAGAAGAATTAATTGCTAATTACTCCAGGATAACACCTAAAAACAATATCGATGCGATAGAGGAAGATGAAGAATACGTAAACACCACTCATGAGCTATATGACAAAACTTTTGAAAAAGCTTTGAACCAAGGTTATGGGCAAACACCTGAAGTCGCCGAAAATAACCCTCAAGTAGATAGTGTTAAAGAAGCATTGATAAATGGTGGTTACCCAGAAAGACTAAGTCCACTTATCAGACCAACAGCATTTGATTCTAATGCATACTCAAATGATGAAAGCTATAGAAAGAAATATTTAGCAACAGCTGAATATGGTCGAGTATTTCAGTCTGTTAATCCTGGAAAAAGTATCCCAAAAACTGAACGAATAAGCCCTTACTATCAACAAGTTGCTCAAGGTGAAACTATTAACCTCACCTTAAAATCTGCACCTAAAATGCCAGTTACTTTTACAAGTTTTGATCTTGGGAAATTCTCTAACGGCCTCACGACTCAAACAGTAGAAGCTGATGAATCGGGGCATGCTCAAGTTACATTTCATGGTATGCCTGGCACAATTGCAAATGTAAATATTCTTGCGTCATCTCCAGCAGCATCAGGTCAGGTGAAATTTTTAGTCTATACAAAGTTTAATGAAGAAGGGAAATAAAATGAAATTAAAGTCTTATTTAACAAAAATAATATTAGCTTTATCTGTGAGTACATTGAATGTAAGCGCAGAAGTTGTGCTTAATGATGACTTTACAGAAACTGTAACTGTTTGTGGGAACTTAGAGATTTCATCATGGTCAGGGACATGTGTTGATGAATGTACAGGTGAAACTTTCACGGGAACTGGAGATACGAAGCAGGATGCTGAGCAGGATTGTATAAGTCAAGCATCTCAAACAGGATCAAGAATTGATAACTTTACTTATAATCATATTCATGATGCAATAGATTATTCCTCCGGTAAAAGTGGCGTAGATGGTTGCGCTCCATGTGGATCATCAAATCCAATTAAATCTGCTCAAGTAACACTTGGACTAAAAAGGTATCATAGATTCAGAAATATGACTGAACCCTCTTCGTTGGGACCAGGTATCTTTTTGACTTACGATATAAGTCTTTCAATTTTTGAAGATGAAGATGGAAATCCAATAGCTGAAATATTTGATCCTAGACATGATGTGAAATGGCATGTCTTCTGGAGAGAAAAAAAGGGAGTGTTTATCGACCCTAAACTTGATCAGATGAAGCAGTTGGAGCTTCTTGATGCAAACATGCAAAAAGTTACAGATTGGCAAGCAGCAATATATGCAAAAATGACCAACCTTTCAGAAAGTTATCAGCTCTATGAGCTTTTTACAGAAGATCAAAGTCTAAAATCTGGAAGACTTATTAATTTCACAAATACACAAGGTTATAGCTATAACATTAATTATGTACATCAAATTAATGAAAATATTACACCCGTAGACCGTTACTGGCAAAAAACAACAGTTACTGATTCTAATAATCGATCTCTTATATTTCATTATTTACCTGAACAAAGAAAAAGTCGTTGGGTCGTGAGCCAAATTGATTTACCTAATGGTTCAAGCGTTAATTATAATTACGAAGATGCAGTAGACGGTGCTCTGATAACCGTTGATTATCCTGATAATACCCAGTCAACATTTAATTATGTCGGTGACGAAGAAAATAAATCCGTGAGGATTGACTATTTTGAGGCTGGGGCAAAATCTACACACCGTAAAAAATCTGCTTACCTTCACAATAATGTTGCTCATATAGCAGACGAGGTTCAAAAGAATGGTCAGAAACTATTCAATCATTCAGCATTGCTTGTTAAAGAAATTACTAATGGTGAAAATGAGACTTCCTGGAAAGGTTATAATTTAGCGCTAAATCGCCGTATGATTTATGAAGGAGGAAATAAACTTAAGAAAATCGCCTCAAAATATGTTAATTATCTTAATGAATGGACAATCGATCAAGAAAATAAAACAATAAGTGGTCTTTCAGAATCTAAATTTGCAAATGGAATATCCACCAAAGGCAAGAGCCCAGAACTCGCTTCTGGCAATGGTAAAGTTGTCAAGTATCTATATTACAAATCAGGAAGCATCAAGAGAGCGGAATACGGTGATGGAACCTTTGAACGTTATACTGTAGATAAATTTCAAAATGCAACTCGCTACGAAGACCGACTTGGTAGAGTAACTTATAAGGAATACGATCAAGTAACTGGCAATATCCTTAAAGAAAAAGTCGGTTATCAAATGACAACTGCAGGCAGCCAGAATCTAGCAAATGTTGAAGTGAGTGGTTTTAATTATAAATATTATGAAGAAAATCTTTCAGAATCTGACGATCTTAATAATTTCACTCCAGTGACCATTGCTCATTGTGATGATATTGACAGAGGTTTAGGGGAAATTTCAAAGAATCTTGGTTTCATTTTTACTGGGACTCTAAATATAGTTACGGCAGGAGAGTATACGTTCAAAGTTAAAGCGGCGAAACAGGCTTTCTTTAATCTTAATGGATCAAATGTTATAAGTAATATCACTGATGAACTGGATGAGATTGAAAAGGAAATCTTTCTCGAAACCGGTAAACACGATCTTGAATTCATTTATATGCAAATTGTTGGAGGAAGTAACTTAAACCTAAGGTTTAAAGGCCCAGATACCCTTGATCAGTATGTCGATGTGAATGATGATTTTGTAACTCATATCATTCAAGAGCCTGAAACTATCGAAGTACAAACTGTAGATTATGCTGAATTTAATTATGAGTATTACCCTGCAGGTCATACCAATAAAAACCTTTTAAGGTATGAATGGGACGCAAATAACAATCGTACTGAATATATTTATAATTCAGATAATCTTCTAGTTGAAGTCAAAGAGCCAAATGATGCAGGAACAGACTACATTATTTCTAAGAAATTTACCTACGATAATGCGAAAAGACTTAAATCATCCCAAGATGCTGTCGGCCGTCTGACAACTTATGGTTATGATGATCGAGATCGTCAAATACTAACAACATATAATGACTCTTCAACTGAAGAAGTTACCTATGGAACTGGAGCTGATTCAAACCTTGTCATCGCCCAAAAAGACCGTAACGGCAACTGGACTAGCTATGAATACGACAGTGCAGGCAGAAAAACTAAACAAACTGTTGCATCTGGAACCTCAGTTGCCATAGAGACAACTTACACCTATTTAGTTGGTACCGATAAGATAGAAACAAAAACATCTGCCGGTGAAAAAACCGTTTATTCTTTTGATTATCGAAATAGAGTTGTTGCAACTACTGTTTATGCTGACTCTAACTCAACTTTAACGACTAGTAAGACTTTTATAGATAACAAAATTTTCTGTACAACCGATGCATATGGAAGGAATACCTATAATTACTACCGTGAATCAGATGCTAAATTAATTAGAACTGTTAAAGGATTGGTTCCTTCATTTACACTTACCAATTACAGTGCAGTTATCAGCCTTGGTCGAAACTATAACAATAATACCGAATACCTTATTACGGATTACGAACTCGATGAAGCTGGACAGCGTATTGCGACTATAGACCCGCGTGGTATCCGTCATGAAATAGACTATGATTCACGTGGCCGTGTAACATCCCAGGTTAGAGCAGTAGATTCCTTACCTCAAACAACTAAACGAATCTACGATGCTAACT
>JAKVBD010000233.1 GCA_022446985.1 Lentisphaerales bacterium | reverse complement strand
TCCATTGCTGAATTTCTCCTGTACTTAGAGCGCAGATGGTTTCTCAGTCGGTTACGGGCGATACCTGTCAACCAGGCTCCTACACTGCTCGTCCCATCGTAGCGATCAAGGGAACTCCAGGCAGCAACAAATGTTTCCTGAGAGAGTTCATTTACTGTATCATTATCCCAGACATGCCTGGAAAGCCAGGCTCTGACAGTTGGTCCATATTCACGGATTATTTCACGGAAAATATCCGGATCATTACTGATTTTTTGCTTATTCATATCATTACTTTAACCGTTGAATTTCGAATCTTACGGTCTTTATGAAAGTTTTCTAAATTTTCTATTCAAAAGTTGTTTGGAAGAAATTAGACTTTTTATATTGTGTAAATTTAAGAATAACCCAAAATTTTTCAATTTTTATGAAAACAGCACGGCAGTTTTTTCTGTTGCTCAAATTGATATAGAAAGAAGAGAACTCGTGGAGTGCTTTAAACCCATGATCAATCAATTGCGCCAGTTAAAGGAATTGAATAAACTTTTTTATTTAGCTGCTTGATTAAACGATTAATTGTTAGCGTCTTGGAGTGTTTGAGAACGTATCTTTAGCAGTCGAGACTGCTGCATAAAAAACTAATACTACTCAATTAAACTATTTAATTTTTGTTGCACTAAACTTGATTCCAGTTCCGCTTGTTCCAGATAGGGTCTTACCATTAATCGTAAAATTATCTTTTCCTCCATTAGGGAAATGCATGGTGTATTGTTTTTTGTCTTTTGACCATTTACCTTTTACAGTATTTTTACCATGAGGGAATGACCATTTTTTATCAGAGGTGAAAGTAACAACAGTTTTTGAAGACCAGTTCCATTTGCCTACTACTATATCGACGCCTGGGGCTGAAAGTTGGTCTTTGTCTGGTTTTACGGTAACGTTCATCCCTTTTTTAATAGCATCAATTTTCGCTTTGACTTTTAATGCTCCTTCAAGGTCACCAGAACGAACTATGTTTTTTTGTATTTCCTCAAGACGTTTTAAGTATATAAGAGTCAATTTTAAGACTTTTTTATCATACTCTTGCTTGTATTCAGCTTCCTTTTTTAAAAAGGCTTGCTCAGCTTTATCAACTGTTTCGTTTGCATAGGCAAGTGCGCTTAATAACAGTAGTATTAAAATAAATTTCATATTTTATGTCCTTTCGTTTTATGTCCCTATATCCTAAAAGAGCCCTGGAATAGGTAGCTCCAGGGCGAAAGAAATTTTTCCTTTCCCATTGTTAGCGACTAGAGGTGTTGCTTGTAGTTTATAGATTCGATTCTATACACTGGGATCGTCTGGGGCAAGGAGGCTATCTAAGTTTTGATTTTCATGCTTACTTAAATTGTCAGTTTTTCTATAAAAAGCATGGCAGTTTTTTCTGAAGTTCAAATTAGATAGTATGAAATTTGGATAAAGGAATATTGCTAATGAGAGCTTTTTACGGCCTGATACTTACTCTAATAATGGCATTTTGCCCGCTGGCGATCCATGCCGTTACGGCAGTTACTGAATCAAAGAAATCACTGCCGCTTGCCTACGACGTCGATGTACTGGTTGCCGGTTCTTCTCTGGCCGGTATTGAAGCTGCCTGTGCCGCAGCGGATAATGGTGCCTCGGTACTGGTGATTGAAGCCAGACCGTATCTTGGCTACGACATCTGTGCCAATCAAAAGCTCTGGCTTGAAGATGGTGAAACACCGCGAACAGAAATCAGCCAATGGATATTTGATAATAAACGCCAAACGACGCCCCTCAAGGTCAAGGGCCTTTTTGATAAAGTTCTCTTAAAGAGAAATATTCAATTCCTTACCGGCAGCTTTCCTGCCGAATTGTTAGTTAACGAAAATGGTAAGCCAGCCGGCATGACTATGGTTAATCGCAGTGGTCGCCAGGCTATTCGCGCTAAAGTGATTATCGATGCCACTCCACACGCAGTTTTAATCCGTCAACTCCCCAATGTTTTAACAGACTTTCAAGCAGGTGAAAAACAAGCCTCTTTCACTGTGATTGGCGGCGACTTAAAAAAAGCCAACGAAACTATCAACGGCAAGCAGATCCCCAACCTTCAATTTTCTTCAAAATTCACAGTCAGGAAAAAGAAAAAGAGGGAGTCGATAAGTAAAAACTATTCAGTTTTTCACTACGAGGCCAAAGTAGATTTAAAAGAAGACAGTTACCGTGAACGCAGTAAAGCCATTCATAAGATTAGATCAATGGTTTCTGACCCACAAATGGCTGATCACTCAGAGGGTTTATTGATATTTCCTGAGCGAATGATCAAAACAGAGGCGAGTAGCAAGGATATAAAAGCTATTGGGAATTACCTGCCCAAAGGATTTGATAATCTCTTTGCGTTAAATGGCTACGCTGGAATCAAAGATCAAATGGCACGTCATCAACTTCTCAAAAGCCCGTATAAATTTGCGCCTATTGGCAAAGAAATTGGCGTTGCTGCTGCCAAAATCGCCAAGGAAACTGATCTGCCAAAGAAAATTGATTATCTGTCTTCTCAAAGTCAAAGTAGTAAACTAGAAGTTACTGAATCTGCTAACAGTTTTCGTTTTAAAGATCGACCTCAGTTAGAATTGTCCGAGCATAATTTGCCGGTTTTAGGTCGCTGGGATGTTGTTGTCGTTGGTGCCGGTACATCAGGTGCACCGGCAGCCCTTGGCGCCGCCAGGGCAGGGGCGAAAACCCTGGCAATCGAATATATGGATGAACTGGGCGGAGTAGGGACTGCCGGTATGATTTCAACTTACTGGTATGGTTTCCGCTTTGGCTACACCGCGGAAGTGGATAAAGCTCTTGGCACTAAAGAAAGCTGGAATCAGATTCAAAAATCAGAGTGGCTTCGTCAACAAATACTTAAAAGTGGCGCGGAATTGTGGTTCGCCAGTTATGGTTGTGGCGTTGTCATGAAGGATAATAAAGTTTCCGGCGTAATTGTCGCTACCCCTTTCGGACGCGGCGTTGTTTTGGCAGATGTCATTGTCGATGGAACCGGAAATTCAGATATAGCCGCGGCTGCCAATGCAAGCACTCATTATAGTATTTCTAAACATGGTGACTTATCGGTTCAGATTTCTAATTATGCCGTCCGTAAGCTTGGTGCCGGTACTCATAATCCAGCTCGTTACATGTTGAATGATAAAGATATATTTGACCGCTGGCATCTCAAGCTGGCCGCCAGACAGGAAGCTTACAAGGCCGCTAAGGTGTATGATATGGGACAGCTGATTCCTTCACGTGATCGCCGTCGCATCGTTGGTGAATATACTTTGACTACTGAAGATATTCTTACCAAGAGAACTTTCCCGGACACCATCAGCCATCACAAAAGTAACTTCGATGCCGGAGCGCATCCAGATACCGAAATGTTCCTAATAAAAGATATGAAAGGCCCTGTTTTTACCTGTGATATGCCTTACCGCTCAGTTATACCGAAGGGTCTGGAAGGACTTCTGGTTATAGGCCTTGGAGCAAGTGCTGACTGCGATGCCATGACACTGGTTCGTATGCAGCCTGATCTGCAGAATCAGGGGTATGCTCTCGGTATGGCCGCTGCTATGGCAGTTATGACCACTGGCGGAAATGTCCGCGAGATCGACATAAAATCACTGCAGAGAGATCTGGTGAATAATACTTGTCTGGAAAAACGCGTGCTTACGGATGTGGATTCATTTCCACTGAGTCAGGAAAAAATAAAACAAGCGGTCGAAGAACTGCATGCACTGACGATAGATGTGCACCAAAAAGCTGATTATGACGACACTCATCCTGCCCTGGCTGTAGTGATTAGTCACTCGAATCAGTCTATATCGCTTCTTAAAGAAGAGTATGCTAAAACTTCTGAACCTAAGGCCAAATTAAATTTTGCCCGCATC
>JAKVBD010000232.1 GCA_022446985.1 Lentisphaerales bacterium | reverse complement strand
AAAATGTTGTGAGGTAAAAAATGAGTGAATTTGGTATCCCTCAGGATATTGAGGAAGAAGTATATGATGAGTTGTATGAACATGCAGATATACTGGCAATTCAGGAAGAGTATCGCCGCAAAAGATTAATTGAGTCTTTAATAGGACCGGTCATATCTACAATTTTCCATTTGGGACTTATTGTTGCTTTGGCTTTAATAATTACCGACAAGTACAAACAAGAAGCCAATGAAATAGAAGTTGTGATGACTGAAGTGGAAGAGGTTGCTATAGAAGAACCACCACCGATTGAAGAGCCGGAACAGGAGGAGGTTGAAAAAGAGGATGTCGTAAATCCGGTTTTGACAGCAGTAGCAATTGAAAATGTCGAAACAAGTGACGCTGCTTTGGAAGATGTCAGTGATGAAGAACCATCAACGGAAGATGACTCCACAGTCGAAGCTGTATCCGATATAGTCGTCTCACCTTCAGCGTTTGCTTCGCCAAATGTTTTTGGTGGTCGTTCAGCAGCAGGTCGCGCTTCAGCTGTTTCAAAATTTGGTGGTTCGAGAACCGGTCAACAAAACCTTCTAAAAGCACTTTATTGGCTTAAAAAAGTTCAAAGACCAGATGGCTCTTGGGCAGATACAGAAGGGTTTAGACCGGCTATGACCGGTTTAGCTCTGTTGACATTTCTTGCTTATGGTGAGACGCAGGCTTCGAAGGAATTTGGTTCGACTGTTCGCAAGGCTATGGAATGGCTGGCAAATAGTAAATTAGAAACCGGTACTTCTCACGGTTATCCTCATGCAATTAAAACTTACGCTATAGCAGAAGCTTACGCGATGACTGGTATTTCTATACTTGAAGATTCGATGAATCAAAACATTCGAGTTCTCATTAAAGGAATACAGGAAAACGGCTCATACGATTACAATTATAAACACACCCCACGTCAGGACTTGTCCTTTGCCGGTTGGAACTACCAGGCTTTAAAAGCTGCATATGGAGCCGGCTGTGAAGAGCCGGGCTTAATGGAGTCCATCTCGAAAGCTGTTGAGTGGTTGAAAAAAACAGGAGCCTCTAACGATATGGGTAATGGTTTTCCCTATGCCATAAAAGGTGGAGCACCTATAAGTGCTGGCAAAGAGAGTATGCGTGCAGTCGGTGTTCTTTGTTTACAATTATACGGTGAAGGTAAAGCACCGGAAATTAAAGATGAAATCAAAAAAATAGCGAATGTGGATATTCAAACTCTGAGTTGGAGCACTCCAAAGCTCTATTCCTGGTACTATGCAACTCAGGCGATGTTTCAGCATGGTGGCAAGGATTGGAAAGCCTGGAATCGAAAGTTCCAAAAAGAGCTCAATGACAATCAACATGAAGAAGGTTACTGGGAGGATCCTAAAACAGCCAAACTAACAGGTCTGGATAATAAGGTTTATGCGACCACTCTCTGTGCTCTCATGCTGACAGTTTATTATCGTTATTTGCCATCTTCCAAAGGGGCCATCGGCGGTAAAACGGCTAAAAAAGAAGCCGTACCTGAAATGGAAGAAGTTGAACTCGATTTAATCGATTAATTTCATCTCACACACAAAACCCAAAAAGCCCGGAGCAATTTGTTTCGGGCTTTTTTATTGATCTTTCAAGAACCCATTTTATGGAGGTATGCCTTTCTCTGAGTTGTTCATGAACTCCGTGGTTTATTCATATTTTTATTGACTGTGAAGGAGACCGGGACCACGAAGAGTTTATCATAAACTAGAAAGTGCTGAGGCTATTTTTGATAGCTTGATGTTATATCATGAGCACTTGTGCTGTATTCCCAAATGTTTGTTAACAACTTTGAGGATTATACTCATGTCAATGTTCTTACTTTACCAAAAAATTGCACTTCGAACAAGTTCAGTTTCTCTGTATGGAGAAGTCTATGCTTAATAAATTTCTTCTGAGTGGACTGTTCTATTTATTTTCTATTAACCTGAGTATAGCTGAACAAAAGCATTCCCCCTTTCACAATAAACGGGTGATGGTTCTTGGCGACAGTATTACCAAAGTTGGCTTGTACTACAGATATATGGATTATTACCTGCAGAAGAATTTCCCGAAAGATAAAATCGACATAATTGGCATTGGTCTTGGGAGCGAAACAGCCTCAGGTCTATCAGAGAAGCAGCATCCATTTCCACGCCCTTGCATTCATGAAAGGGTAGGGCGCGCCCTGGCGCAGATTAAGCCGGATATCGTTTCGATTTGTTATGGTATGAACGACGGGATTTACCACCCCTTCAGCAGCGAACGTTTTGCAGCTTATCAAAAAGGCATTTTAAGTTTGATCAATAAGATCAAAGCCACCGGAGCTGAAGTCATAGTTTTGACGCCACCGCCTTTTGATCCACACTCTATTCCATCGCGTAAAACTCTCTTAAAAGATGGGGCTGCAGATTACAGTTTTATCAATATTTTCTACAAGTACAACGATGTTCTGGCGAAGTATGGCGCTTGGGTGAAGAGCTTGGAAATCGAGGACGTGACGACCTATGATATTCATACTCCGTTACAAAAGCATCTCGAAAAAATGCGTCAAACGGATCCTGGTTATAGCCTGCATGGCGATGGTATACACCCTCACGCTATAGGGCATTTGCTTATGGCCCGTACGCTCCTTAAAAGTATGAATTTACCGCATGGAAACCTTCCTTTGGAAGAAGAAGCGAAGTTGGTAAATGCTGATCTTTTATGGCGACGCTTGAGACTGAAAAGTGGTCTTCTGTCAAAGGCCTGGTTGGAGTATATCGGCTACACCAGAGGAGATGTTGTAAAGTCAGACTCGATAGATCAAGCTCTTCAGAAAGCGGCTGACTTACATGTTCAAATTGATCAGTTGAGGAAGTGAAAACTTTAGTATGCTTAGCAGTAAATCGATTTAGATAACTACGAAGGGCACAAAGATTACGAAGAAGGTTTAAAAAGTTTATCGACTTAAGTCAGCCACTGCCTTCTTGGCGAATTCGACTAAAGGAGATGGATCTTTAAAACCGTGTGGGTGGTGACCGGCATTTTCTTTCTTGAGGACGAGAACTTTAGTGCCGACATATTTAAGAGCCGTATTATACCTTTTCTCGATAATCAGACAATTTTCTTCAGCTGGAACGACTGCGTCTTTCATGGCTAAACCAAGCATGACTCTGACGTCATTTTCGGCGAGGATGTGGACTAAGTCAACGGGATTCTTTTGGTAATCAAGAGCTTCCTGTTCAGACTTAAAGCCATAGTTTTTCTGAACGGCTTTCCAGAGCTTTTCAGAATACTTGCCTTTACCTTTTCCACCCGGCCAACTCTTGAAATCGGAGACAGCATTATCTGCATAAACACAGCTGACTTTGTCTGGATTTTGAATAGACCAGTTAAAAATAGGCAGGCCGCCACGACTTAAACCTTCTAGAACGGGGCACTTGCCAAAACCACATTTCTCTGTCAGGTATGTATGAAATTCATCAAAGCTCTGCATGGCTTGTGGTCCGCCTAATAAACCTCCGACGCCAACCTGAGCAACATTGTAGCCTTCCGCTAACATTGCCAGATCAAAATCAGAATTTGAACGAGAGTCAAATCTGGCCCGCCAAACCCATGGTTTTCCTTCGGCATTTTTCTTGGGTTCGATCACATAACATTTGCGTTTGCCCAATCTAAAATCGTAGCGTTTGTAACCGTGAAAGTCACTTTCTTTGGCGCCTTTCACATAAGGTAGCTCGGCGTTTACAGATAAAAAAGTGAAGAGGGCTAAAAGCAAAAAGTATTTCATAAAGTGACCATCATAATTAAGGTTGATTATAGAAGAAAGTTTTAGAGGAATTGTTACTTGCTGCTGGGAGCGCCGCAATCTTTGCGGCATTGGCTTGAGACTATGCCGAGTATAAGATCAGCAATCCATACATTCAGTCAGTGTTGATTTCCCACATTCCCCAATTTGTTTTTCGTCCGCCAGTATCATATGGGTTCAT
>JAKVBD010000231.1 GCA_022446985.1 Lentisphaerales bacterium | reverse complement strand
AAGTGGCAACCAGGGGCAGGCGAAAATATTTCCGTTACTCGTAACCTGCCAGTGACTGTGACAAATGGCGTTATCCTCGCCGAAGTCCTGAATACCGAAATAATCCGTGGTCAGGATGGCCAGGTTCGCTTCAACCTCACCAATACTTCAGAAACAGACCTCCAGATCATCACTGCAACAGGCGGTGGAAATGGCATCTCCAGCGACATCCACTTCGCCATTCAGGACTCAAATGAGCAACTCACCTACTCAACAGCTCCTTTCCACATGCCGGTCAAAATCGACCCGGACTCACCAGTAACTTTTGTCAGCAAAGCATCTGGCCATGTTGTCGCCACCATTCCTCCTGGCGCCACCTTCGAATCCAACGACACCACTATCTTTGCTCCGGGAAATACTCCGGAAACAGCCACCCTGAAAGTCATCATCGACAACTTCTATGCCGACTTTGGGCAAAACAATCAAGTGACCCTTTCCGGTCTTAATGCCAGAAAAACCATATCCTTGGCAGAAACCGACTACACCGCCAAAATCACCTCAGCTCTAGTCAATGAAGACGGTACAGTCACCATCACAGGTCAGACGATTGACCGCGATCAGGTCGCCGTCGCTGGCCAGACAGTCAGACTTGTGTAACTGTGCGTGGCTTTGACCGTATCTATACCCTGGTTGATGAATCAGGAAACCTGACTTATGACTTGGCAGACATTGTCACCCAGCCCATAACTTCAGATGAATCTGGCACCTTCACAGCTACATTCACTCCTCCTGCAGGCGAGTCTGGCGCCTACACCGCCTGGGCAACTCACCCGGACCGACAGGACAAACCATTTGAATCAGACCTTATCTCCGGCTTCGTCATTGACTCCCTCGGTTGGTACCCGGGACAGCATGTTTTCAAAATGCCATTTGACTACCAGCGTAGCTTCACTTACAATTTCACCGCTGGAGAAGGCACCAGAGCCACCAACCTTCGCCTCGAGCCAGTCAACGTCCCTGCCGGAGTTAACCTCTCTTACTCGTCAAACCTTAACCTGCATGGCAACCGTGGCAGCATCACCGTCACTGCATCAGTCGAAGAAGCCGCCGGTGCTAACGTTGACCTTGTCTTCGAAGTCGTCAGTGACGAAAAAGAATCATGGGGCCAGACGCAGCTGAACCTCGACCTCTTTGTTCACGAAGTTGACCTTGTCGCCAACATGAAGATCTCCAAAAATTCCATCCGCACCGGTGTTAAGTATGGCGAAACAGACTTTGACAGCTTCAACATCACCAGCAATGGCCTCGTTGAAATCATCAACATGAAGTTCTCACTGCTCAACAGCCTGCGCCAACCGGTTGACCCGGCAAACAATCTCGAAAACTGGGTGAACCTGACCTCCGCTAAAGAACTCTCATCCTTGCCTGTTGGCAGCACTCACAACGTCCTGCTGAGTTTTGCGCCGACTGTAGAAAACCCCATACCTCAAGGCTACTACACCTTCTACGTCCGCATGCAGGCCGACAACTTCCAGACCGTCGACTTCCCTGTATTTGTCACCATCACTACCAGTGAAACCGGTAACTGCCTCTTCAAAGTCGTTGACATCTATACCAATTGGACAGATCCTGAGACCGGAAAGACCAGCCTCGGTGTCGAAAATGCCACCATCAACGTCCAGAACGTTCAGTTGCCTTCACTCATTCACCAGTTTACCGCCAATGAACGCGGCGAGATCCTCTTTAAAAACCTCGAAGCCGGCGATTGGAAATTCCGCGCCTCAGCTTCCGGTCACGAGTCCCGTGGTGGGACCATCACCATTAAACCGGGAATTACCCTTTCAGAAGTAGTCACCCTGCCAAACTCCCTGGTCACAGTTGAGTGGTCCGTAGAACCGGTCACCATAGTCGACCGCTATGAAATCATCCTCAACACCACCTTTGTAACCCAGGTACCTGCAGCCGTCGTTGTCGCCGAACCGGCCAGCATCAGCATGCCGGCTCTCAAAACCGGCGAGACCTTTACCGGTGAGATCGTCTACACAAATCACGGTTCGCTCCGTGCCGATGAACTTGAGTTCAACTTCCCGAAGAGCAACGACAACTTCAAGTTTGAAGTTCTCAACCCTCCACCGCGCAACCTGGCGGCAAGACAGCAGTACACCATGGCCTACAGAGTCACCTGTCTGCAATCTCCAGGAGAAGAATCCCTCGATCCCCAATCTTCTGGTGGCTACGAGTCCATTCCTGACGGCTACGAAGTCGGAAAGATTTACTACGACGGCGATTGGAGCACCGAAGTTACCGGTGACGACTGTGTGCGTATCACCACTAAAGTCCGCTCAGCTTTTCAGTACGTCTGTACCTACGGTACCGATATCAAAGAAGATTTTGAAGTCCGTTTGTCGACCGTTGAAAATACCGGCAACTGTTCCGGCCCTGCAGGTGGCGGTCCAAGTGGCCCCGGTGGTTCCGGCCCTTCCGGTGGTGGCGGCACCATTGGTGGTGGTTATAACTACAGCTTTAGCAACTGGTTTAACTTCAACCCGGGAACTGCCAGTTCTCAGCCTCAGAACCTCGGAGATGACCCATCCATTTGTATTAATCTAGCCTGGACAGACACCGGTAATCAGCTTGAACCTTACATTAAGCCAGATGACATCCAGCCAAATAACTGGACCATTCTTAAAACCATCGTTGATCCAAAAGATGAAAAAGTAACCTACGAACTCAAAACCTTCGAACCTTACAACAAAGAAGACACAGTCGAAGAGCCAACCATCGAAGTCATTGGGCCAAACGGTGTTTACCCCTATGCCGTTGAAGGCGAAGACGACGTCAACGACACCGATTTTGATCAACTCATGATTCTCGCTGGCAAAACCCCTGGTATTGCTGAAATTTCCGCCAAAGTTGGCGACTATGAGATTCTCACCGAAGTCAGAGTCGGTAGCTGCTTCAGTTGTGAAACAGACTGCGATGAAACTGAAAACGACAACTCGCAAAGCGAAGACGACCATGGTTCCATTACAAATAACACCGCCTTGGCTGGTGGCGTTGAAGGAGCACCTTCACTAAGCACCGTCATGAACCCGGCACTAAATTCCTCAGGAACTGGTTTTGACCTTTCAAGCCCAAGTATCGGTACACCATCCATGAAACGTGCCAAACCAGGTTACAAACCAGTAAGAATGGTTCCAGATGGCGGCGATACCGAAGTCCTCAGACAGGTCGAAACACCAAAAAGCGTTGTCGATATAGTCGACAACCCTAACGGTTCTAAGTCGATTCGTTACTACCACATAAGCGACATCGAGTCCGTTGCCAGCGATGGCCTTAAAACTTTCAAGTCAGATGCTCAGCCGCATAGCCGATCAGTCATTCGACGTAACATTACTGCACATGCTTCCACCATAGACATCATCCATGAAAAAAATGGTGAGCTCCATGCCATAAGTTACTACTCCACTGTCACAAACGGCTCAAAGACCAGAACCACCCGTGTGACCAAAGGTGTGATTCGCGATAAAACCATTATTGAAATCGAAGACCTGCCGCAAAGCCAGGAACTTCCTCTGACCAGAACTGAAGAAATTACCGAAAAGACCGCCAGCCTCATTGCTACCGGCAGTTGGGAAATCAGCAACAAACGCATTATTTCAGACTCCAACTCCATCATTTCAGATAAACAGCAATTCATTCGCTTGGCTAACGGCTCCATAAGAAAAGTATACGAAGAGTCCGTTATAAATGGCGTGCGTGAGTCTGTCAGCATGAACTACATCACCTCCATCGCAAGTCCTGCCTTTGGCCGCCTGCATTACCGTCTCCACTCCAACGGTACCTTTGAAAGATACGAGTACGACCACATGGGTCGCCTTTCAAAACAGGTAAATGACCTCCTCGGAAGTGACTTCGATGACCCTGACTCAGCCCATAAAGTTGTTGACTACACCTATGCCAACAACCTCACCTATGCCAGCCGTCCGGCTTCAGTTATAACCACCCTGAAAGGACGCCCAGTCTCCAAAGTTTGGTTTGACTACCAGGCTGGCCAAACGACCGAGATCGTTGCCATTCGACCAGATGCCAACATCGGCGACGCCGACAACCAGCGAACTG
>JAKVBD010000230.1 GCA_022446985.1 Lentisphaerales bacterium | reverse complement strand
TTTAACTGGCTTACGCTGGAAACCAACCGAGGGAGCTGTTCGCAGTCCAGCCAGAGCTTTACCTGTAATCGGTCGTTACGACACTGTCGTTGTCGGTGGCGGTACCGGTGGCGCAGCTGCTGGTATTGGCGCTTCTCGTGCGGGCGCTCGCACGCTTGTTATTGAACATTTACACGGTCTTGGCGGCGTTGGTACACTTGGTCGTATTGCCATTTATTACAACGGTAATAAAGCCGGGTTTAATGCCGAAGTTGAGCGAGAAATTACGGCCTTAGCAGATGAGACATTTGAGCCCAGAAGTATCCACAAAAACATCCCCTTTGATATCGAAACAAAGATGGAGTGGCTGCGTAAAGAAATTAATAAAGCCGGTGGTGAGGTTTGGTACTTGACTCTGGGTGTAGGTTCAGTCGTTCAGGATAAGCGTTTTACTGGAGTTATTGTCGCCACTCCAGAAGGTCGCGGTGTCATTCTCGCCAACACCGTTATTGATTCAACCGGTAACTCAGTCATCCCGCATTGCGCCGGACTGAAAACTCAAATGATTGACAACGAGCATATTTCAGTTCAAGGAACGGGTTTACCTCCCTGGCATCCCGGAGATAATATGATGAATTCAGACTGGACCTTTGGCCACGATGACGATGTTCTGGATATTTGGCGCATGCACGTTGTAGCAAAACAAAAATTCAAAAACGACTATGACTTAGGGCAGCTCATCGATTCAAGAGTTAGACGCCGCATCTATGGAGATGTTTACATCACCCCGATGGACATTCTCAATAAGCGAGTTTTCCCAGATGTGATCACTGTTGCCAAAAGTGATTTTGATAACCATGGTTTCTCCAGACATGACATGTTTATGGTTTATCGCCAGGAAAGAGAGTACATGTACGGCAACATACCATACCGCGCCTTGTTGCCCAAAGGCTACGATGGCATTCTGGTAACAGGATTGGGTATCAGTGGCGATGGCGATGCCATGCCGGTTATCCGTATGCAGCGCGATATAGAAAACCACAGCTATGCCGCGGGTTATGCCTCTGCTATGGCAGCTCGAGACCAATCAACTGTGAGAAAGATTGATATCAAAGAACTGCAAAGACACTTAGTCGAGATAGGTACAATTCCAGAGAAGTTTCTAGGTGCGAAAGATAGTTTCCCCTTAAGCAAGAGGACTATTCGCGAAGCAGTAAAAAGCCTTGGTAAGGATTACTCCGGTATTGAGAAAATCTTAACTCAAGTGGACGCCGCAATTCCAATGTTGCAAGAAGCCTACAAAGCCTCAAATGATCCAGAAGTTAAATTGCGTTATGCTCATGTACTTGGTCTTTTTTACGATGCTACTGGTGTTGATGATCTAATGACTGCAGCTCGTGAAGCTAAGTGGGATAAAGGCTGGAAGTTTAAAGGTTGTGGTAATTTTGGTCCCACTACAAGTCCTTTAGACAACTTGATCATTGCACTGGGACGTACAGGCGATGAAAGAGCTCTGCCAATACTCATCGAAAAATCTAAGCAACTCAAGACAAATCATGCCCTGTCTCACTTTCGCGCCCTGTCTGTAGCTTTTGAAACTCTCAAAAAGCCTGAAGCATCAAAAGCACTTGCCGGACTTTTAAAGCTACCTAAGACTCAAGGCAATGCATACTTAGAAATTAATGATGTCAAAAAAATGACCCCTAAAAGCAATTATGATTGTACAAGCCGCGAAGTTTCATTGAGAGAGCTCATTGTCGCTCGTGCTTTGTACCGTTGTGGTGATTACCAGGGGATGGGCAAGAAAACTCTTGAGGCTTACAGCAATGATTTTCGTGGTCATTATGCGATTCACGCCAGAGCTATTTTAAAAGAACAAAACTAAAGGATCTTAAAGTAAATAATGAAAAATTTTATCTTATTACTTTGTACAGTCTTAGTGACTAGCACTTATGCTGAAGAACCGAAAGCGCTACCGCTGAAAGCCGCTATTAATATGGCGGAGACTGTCATCGCTGAAACGGCTTTAGAAAAAGATCAACAGCCTACGCGTTACAATTACTGGATGTACCAGAACTACATGCTTGCTGAAGGTATAAAAAATATGGGAGATGCCTTGGGGCGTCCAGAGTTCAGCTCTTTTAAAGAAAAACAGCTCAGGTATTATTGTGATTCTTTTAATAATATTGATGATCGCACAAAAGAACACTATCTCAAGCCAAGCGCACTTTGGCATAGCGGCTTTGTTGCCGGTTTTGCTGAATTACAAGCTTCAAGTAATCATCCTGAAATTGCCCGTGGCATCGGCTATTTTCAAGATATGCTGGACAAAGCTCCTAAAGTTGCAGATGGAACATTCGCCCGCTATAAACGTCGATGGAAATCTAAAGGTGTACAAATTGACGACTTATATATGCTTGTGCCATACTGGGTGCGTAAATCCAAACAAAGTGGCAATGAAGAATACCTTGAGAAAGCTATAGAAGAAACTTTTAGCTACTATAAACACTTGTGGAATGCTGACACAAAGCTGATGCATTGTCTCTGGCTCGCAAAAAAGCCCAAAGTAAAAATTCAACACTGGGGCAGGGGAAATGGCTGGTTTGTGATGGCTATTACAGATTTACTGCACTTTGTCCCTGAAAATCACCCAAAAAGAACCGAGCTCCTAAAGATCTACAACAACGTCATGCTTGGACTTATGGCCCGTCAAAACAAAAATGGCTTATGGCATCAGGTTTTAAATCATCCAGAAAGTTATACCGAGACATCCAGCTCCGGCATGTTTACCTACAGTCTATTAGTAGGCTCAAATAAAGGTTGGTTACCTTCATCGGCGCGTACTGCTGGTCTAAAAGGCTGGCATGGACTGCAGACAAAGTTAACGGTTAAAAATCAACTGAAAGACGTCTGTGTCGCGACCGATATGTCTGAAGATGTGAAATATTTCTTAAAACGTCCACGGGTGACTCACGATCTACATGGCATCGGCCCTTATTTACTGGCTGCCGGCGAAGTTATTAAGCTTCAGAGAAAATAAATAATTTTATGAATCATCAGCAACTTGATCATCTAATTTTCAGGAGCTTAACAAAGGGATTTGTTATATCCTGTCTTTGTCTAGTCTGTATAAGCTTGGGCGCTCAAGATTCAGAGCAAAAAGAGCGCCCGAATGTTTTGTTTCTTGCAGTGGATGACTTAAACGATTGGGTCGGTTATTTAAAAGGTCACCCCCAGTCCAAAACGCCAAATATCGACAAATTAGCCGGTGAATCAGTGGCCTTTACCCGTGCCTATTGCTCGGCACCTCCAGAACATCTTTGATGTATGGCATATACCCACACCGTACCGGCGTTTATTTTCACCATAAAACCTACTCGCCAAAAAAGTTGATTCCTCCTGAACAACTTCCTCTTCAGCTTGCCTTTCAAAAGAATGGCTACCACACCATAGGAAGCGGGAAGATTTATCATGGAAGCTACCATGACTCCAGAGGTTGGGATACTTTCGTCCCTGCTAAAGACAAAGACAAAGACAGTAAAGAGGTTACATCCGTATTTGGTGAAGATGCCGGTCGACCATTAAAAGATTTCAGAGTTGGAGTCAGTGCAGCAGCCCCTGACTCGAATGAATTAGATGGAGCGATTGTTAATTGGGCCATCGATTAACTCAAAATAAGACATAAGAAACCCTTCTTTATGGCTTTGGTTTAGTCAAGCCTCATGCAATCCCTGGATTGCTCCAAAGAAATTCTATGATCAATTCGATGTCGATAAAATCCAGTTTTCTGAAGTCCCGGAAGGCGATCTTGATGATATTCCAAATGCGGGAAAATTTATGGCTCAGACAGTTTATTCTTTTTTAAAGAAAAACGAACATGAGATCATTAAAACAAAAGAAGATATCTGGAGAAAGTTAGTGCATGCCTATTTGGCCACCAGTTCCTACGCCGATTACAATGTCGGGAGAGTCCTGAAAGCACTCGAAGAATCTCCATATGCAAAAAATACCATTATCATCCTTTGGGGAGATCATGGCTGGCACCTGGGAGAAAAAGAGCATTGGCGTAAAATGTCTCTTTGGGAGCAGGGGACAAGAGTCCCTTTCATCATTAAAATGCCTGGAATG
>JAKVBD010000023.1 GCA_022446985.1 Lentisphaerales bacterium | reverse complement strand
GGCTTACTGCGTTCCGTGCTGTATCAGCGACGGGCCATTAGATTATCGCCAGCCGCTGTTTTAGCAAATCAACTTTTTACTTTTTTAGGAAGTTTTTTGGAAGAATCCGCAGATGTTTTTGTAAAGTATTGATTATAAAGAGAGAGCGACTTTAGAATAAATTACTGTTTAGCATACCACGGACGACGTCTGCAAGTTGGGAGACCATAAACGGCTTTTCCATTGTGGGAATTCCTTCGTCGCCGACGAGATCTAAAGCACTCATAAAGCTCTCTTTGTCTTCACCACTTATTGCAAGAACTTTAAGATTGGGGCGATTTTCTTTCAGCCATTTAATTAATTGCTGTCCGCCCCCTTCGTCCATATACAAATCACTCACTACAAGATCAACAACAAACTCTGAATCCGAAAGTAATTCCAATGCTTCATTTCCGCTAAAAGCAGATATAACTTCAAAGCCCTCATAAGTGAGGCCTCTAGACAAGACTGCATTTAAACTTTTTTCATCATCGACTAATAATACTTTTGACATTCAAAATCCGCTAGTAAGTAATAGTTAAGTTGGAGATTATAAAGAATATACCTCTTCAATTCCAAGACTTATGCATTTTTCTTTAGAAATTGATAAATCTTTGTCAGTTGTCATGTACCAATATGGACTATTAAGTTGAAAACCTGACTGCTCAAAAACTCTTGCTACTTGCCTTGCTACAGCAATTGCCGGATCAAATATTTTAATATGACAACCAAGGATCTCCTCAAGTTCATTTCTAAAAATAGAAAAATGCGTACAGCCCAAAACCAGAGAGTCTACAATTCTTAGTTTATTCATATAAGCATGTAAATCCACTTTTACTTCTTGCAAAGAAACAAACTCTCCAGCCATTCTCTTCTCTGCTAATTCAGCAAGAGCCTTACACCCCACTTTGGTAACAGAACAATCTGAAGCAAAATCGAGAATTAATCTATCCAAGTAAGGTCTATTCAAAGTTGCCTCTGTACACAACAAACCTATTTTCCTGTTCGCAGAATATTCTGCCGCGGGCTTTATTGGCGGGACAACGCCCACGATTGGCACTTCAAATTTTTGTCTAAGTGAATCTAAGACACATGTCGAGGCAGTATTGCAGGCAATGACGATCACGGAAGGTGAAAAGTTTTCAAACACTGAATCAAGCAGCTGATGTACTCTACTTAATAAAAAATCTTCTGTTTTCATTCCATACGGAAAGAATTTTTGGTCCCCCAAAGAAAGAAGTGGTGCTGTTGGTAAAAGTTTTTTAATTTCAGATGCAATTAAAATAGACCCTACGCCAGAATCCAACAATAGAATTCCGTTAGCAGGAAAGTTATAACTACTCGAATATTTCTCGGGCTTTTGCGACATCATTTGATATTTGCTTTTTAAGCTCATCTGCACATGAAAACTTCTTCTCTGACCGAAGGAATTGCATAAAGAATATCTCTAACTCCTCACCATAAAGATTTCCACTGTAATCCAACAAATGAACTTCAACTTTCATTTTCTGGGAGTCATTAAAAGTCGGAGCTGAGCCTATATTACATACTGCATTATGCAATTTTGGTTGATCGCCTACTGCGACACAGCAAGCAAATACACCAGCAAGAGGAAGACATTGTTCTTGTACATCCACATTTGCAGTAGGGTAATTTAACTGCTTAGTAGCGATACCTGCTCCTTGAACTACCTTACCACGAACAGAATAATCACGACCAAGCAATTTTTTAGTTAAGACAAAATCATTCTCAGCTAATGCAGTCCTGATTCTAGAACTACTTATGAACTCGTCAGAATCCTCAAGTTCGGCAATCGGGTACACTTTAAAGCCCCAAAGTTTATCTTTCAAAAACTCGACATTTCCTTCCCGGCCTGATCCAAAACGCCAATCAGAGCCAACACAAATATCGCGAACCTCTAAGCCTTCTTGAAGTAAAACATTTTTGACAAAATCACTTGCCGTTTGAGAGGCAAACTCTTTGGTAAAATTAATATTTATAATCGCCTTCACACCCAATGCCTCGAAAAGCCTAACTTTAGTTTTCATCGGAGCCAAAATGGGAAACTGTTTGCCGGTCAAAACTAAACGAGGGTGAGGACTAAAGGTAAGAACTACAGGCTCTGAATTCGATTCTTTTGCAGCAACAAGAAGCTGATCTATAATCTTTCTATGACCTAAGTGAAGCCCATCAAAATTACCACAAGCAATAGAAACACGTTTAAAACCTGCTTCATAAAGCTCATGGATTGATGAAACTACCTGCATATTCTAGTTATTTATGCCGGCTAACTTAGTTGAAACAAACTTTCCGAGAGGAATCATATTTTCAATAAACTCTTCTCGCTCCCAAGTTTTAAGTTGCTCTTCAATTTGAAAAGCATCTTTTAAATCAAAATCACCACTCTTTTCACGAACCAACAATGACATATGACCAAGTGTTTTCAACTGAATTGCCAAGTCATGACAAATTGTCCTCACATAGGTCCCTTTAGAACAATCAACTGTAAAATCTACATTTGGCAGGTCAATATTATTTATTGACAATTCATGAATAGTGATTTTTCGTGGATCTCGCTCGATCTCAATCCCTTTACGAGCTAGTTCATAAAGCTTTTTGCCACCTTTCTTCACTGCTGAGACCATAGGAGGAATCTGCATCTGATCACCAGCATACTCACCGAGAGTCTGACGAACCTGCTCTTCCGTCACATGTGCATAAGACTTTTCCTCAACAACATCGCCATCTGAGTCATGCGATGAAGTAGAAGCACCAAGAGTCATAGTTGCTCTGTAAACTTTATGATCCTTTGCCAGATAATCTGCAACTTTAGTCGCATGCCCAACAACTAGAATCAATAATCCTGTTGCCGATGGATCTAAAGTTCCGCAGTGTCCGACTTTCTTAAAACCAAAACGGCGTCTTACAAAATTCACGACATCGTGGCTGGTCCAGCCAGATGGCTTGTCAACTAACATCAACCCACTGTTTGGGTCATTTAATTTATGTTCTGAAAGGTTCATTAATCCTCAGGTATGTCCAGGTTATCCAGTAAATTCGAAATCTTATCCGCTTTCTCTGCAGTATCGTCAAAAATCCAATTTAGAGAAGGTGTGTATTTCATACGGATTCTTGAGCCTAAGTACTCGTAGTATTGCTGTTTATTTTTCTCTAAGTAATCCATCACTGAACGCTTTTGTTTAGGTGAACCTAAAATACTCACATACACTTGGCTGTGGCGTAAATCCGGACTTGTTTTAACATCCGTCAAAGTAATTAAACATTCAAAATTTGGAACTACATCTTTAGAAAAAAGAATTGCCAATTCTTTTTTTACAGTGGAGTCCACACTTCTCATTCTATCTTTTGGCATTTTATACTCCTGATGAAAATCCCGTTAAACTCTATATATAATAAAATGTACAACTTGCGATTTAGCTACTTGCAAAAATAAAAGGCGCCTAATATAACCAACGATCTCGCGTTTACCTCATGAAAAAAGTAATTTTTAAAGATTTACCTAAAAGCACAATAAATATAAATATTTCTGCTGCCTTAAATCAAAATACTGAATAATTCGCCTCTTATTGATCTTTGCAAAACTCACCTTAAATTTATCGCTAGATAAAACAAAACTGCAAATTAATCTCCATGCCCTACTTTTATTGCCAGGAAATAAACGAATCTACCTCAGACGTCGCTCTCTTAAAAGAAGAAAGCCTACACATATCAAAAACGCTTAGATCAAAAGTGGGCGACACCATTCACTTAATTGATGGGTGCGGAAAAAAAGCTGAGGCCACTGTTACTTCTATTCCTAAAAATAAAGGACTTGTATACTGTCAGATCAACACTATTTCTGACGTCCCTGAACCTGAAAGAAAAATCCATCTCTACATTGCGTCCCCCAGACATAACATATTGACTGGACTAATCAAACAATGCGTAGAACTTGGAGTCTGGGAAATTCACTTCATAGATTGTGAATTTTCTGTAGCAAAACCCAAAAACAAAAAAGATAGCCTACAAAAAGACATCATTAGCGGGGCAAAACAATCAGGCAACTGTTATTTCCCTGAAATACACCCACTTAAAACTTTCCTAAAAGCTCTTGAAGAATGTCAACTTCCCATATTAATCGGTGCCGTCCCTGAGGATAACTTTGAGAAATTCTCTAGTAAGGAAAATGAGATATCTCTATGGATTGGCCCAGAAGGTGGCTTTTCTGCGAAAGAAAAACAAATGCTCAAAGAAAACAATGCTCAATCCATATGTATCGGCGAACATATCCTGCGAGTGGAAACGGCTACAGTCGGCTTACTTGCTATACTGAATAGTTAGATTTCATATGACTTTAACAGCAGGGACAATTGACTCAAACTACCCTGTAATACGGCGCTACTCTCGAGCCTTGGAGATAAAATAACTCGACCATCAAAACCTTGATCACAAAAAACCTGTAACCACCTCTGCATAGACTCTCGGTTCAAAAAACCATCAGATACGGGATCAAAACAAAAGCGCATAACTTTTGCTGTATAAAAAGTCTTTTTTAAGAAGTCATTAAAAGATTCGGCATGACACTCATATGGAAAAACATTTACAACTGTTGCCAATTTCGAATGAGCTATTTTATTTTGCAACATACTGGTATAACGCCACTCAAAACTTTTTGGTAAAGCTTTTGGAAAACGCAATGGAATCAATAAAGAACCGATCTCACCTTTAGTCTTTGCTAAGGCCATAGAAATTAATTGGCTTCTATGCTCAATATCAAAAACTTCTTGCCCCTTGGTTACTTCGTCCAAAGCCAAATCAATTTCAGCAAAGTAAATATTTTCATTCACTAGAGAAGACAGTCTCTCCGCAAGGAATACTTTTAATTCTGATGAAATTTGTGACGAACTTTTCGGCCAGTTTCTCGATAAGCTTGCAGGTATAAGCCCAAACACACTGGAAATAGTTTTCTCGGACTCAAAGCACTTTCTCTTAAAAGTTTTGTAAAAAGAGCTTTCAAACAATTCTCCAGATATTTCAAAATATTTGAATGGGGACTGAATCAACAAGTCAAGAGATTCCTCTACTAAAGAAACCTCTGCATGTCTTAAGCTGAATATTAGCGATTTATTCATAATTATCCTCGAGCTTAAACTAAGATAACATGAAAACAATTACAAAAAAGACGAAAACTCCAACTACCAGTTTTTATCTATGCCTTCACTAATATTTTTGTTAAAATAGCTACTGATTAAACCAGAATACTTCTTTTTACATTTACTGATCAACCCTACTTTTGCATTGTGCAACAGTCGCTTCTTTTCACTGCGGATCGATTTTCCCTTTTGGCGCAATTCGTCTCTCTGAAGAGCTGATATTTTTTCAGCAGTTTGATCCTCAAGTTTATCATCAACCTTTGTATAATCTCTGTAGATAATTTTCTTATCCGACAATGGTAGTGAATAAGCTTCTTTAAAAACAGTACTACCCCTTTTGTTGCTCGAAGAACTCGCACCAGAAGCTGCTGCAATAATTACAAAAATGAGTACAAACGCTCCAACACCAATACCTGTAAATAGCTTAGTATTGTCCTGTTTTTTCTTCTTAACAGGCCCCCTTCTTGAAGTTTTCGACTTCCCAACACAGCGAGATGTACGACTTGTAGACGTATTTCTTTTGGACCATTGCCCCTCATCAAAATCCCCCACAACACAATTCAATTTCACAACAAACCAACTAGAAAACAGTACAAACCATAGAAAATTAACTACACTCTCTCAGCAATGCATAAAATCTGTCTTCATATTTCCCAAAAAGCCCCATTCCCTGAAGCCTTTGCCCCAAAGTTTGTAGTCTTTCCTTCTTTCCACGTGCATGATAAAAATCTTCTTCTATCTGCTCATACATCTGATTTTCAGACTGTTGCTGAAGGCTATGATGATGATTTTGGATTTCATTAAAGTTTCTCTCTGCCGACCTATTCACATAAGCCTGCATGAACTTCATCAAAGAAACTTCCCACATATTTTCAACACCTTGAATAACAGTGGTCAATTCACGTCCCTGATCCGCTGACTGACGAACCCTGGCAGTCACCTCCTCAAGTGAACCGCTAGTAACTTCTTCTTTGATTTCTTCTTTACGAATCTGTAAGCCATACTGGAGTATCTTCATAAACTCGCCATGCTGCCTAAGCCATTCTGCATACTCGCTGGCCTCAGCACCAAACCCTTCAATTAATTGCTGGGCAAAATGCGACGGAGTAATAATCGAAGGCTTTTCAGAAGTAATAACGCCTTCATGAATCTTCACAGAGTTAACAGAATCCATCTTCTCACAGACAATGAAATATTTGATACGCGTTACACCAAATGTCTCAATGGTACTCTTGGGCTCCGATATTACTCTAGTCTGGTTTACAGCGTACCAGATATTGTCATCAATAGACATATAAAAATTTACAATCCTTAAGATTTAACTTTCTGTTGCCAGCTTTTGCAAAACTTCATAAGGATAAACAGATGATGTGTGACCATCAGTCCATTGAATAGAAACTGCATAATTGCCCATCGGAGCAATACTGGTGGGCTGTATGTTATCTGGCACAGAGCTTTTGTCAAGTATTTGCTCACCCGTAAACTCTTCAACACAAACTGCACAACGGCATTCACCACGTAGAACTTTAGGGGATATATAACTGGTTTCGTCATCAACCGTGAAACCAATACCTTTACCTGGCACGTACTCAACTTTAGGTAGTTCTTTCTGACTGAATTTTATACGACTGAGTTCGCGAACTACTGAAGAAGTTAAATCACTGTAGAGCTTAGATGCCAAGCCATTCGGCTCTTCTAAGACAAGTGGAACACCTGTATCGCCCATGGTAGAAAGTTTTTCCATAACCGGAATTTCGAAACTATGCTTAAAGCCATACATTTCTTTGAGTCTTCTCAAAGCACCCACGCCGAAAATTCTTTTCTTTTCGCCACAACACTCATAGTAACTCATGTTTTCAACACAAGCGATAGTAGGCACCTTCAAAGTCTCAAACATCTGAATACCTTTGATAACATCGATAAAACTTAAGTTTTGTGGAGTCGTCACCATAACTGATGCATTAAGCTCGACAGTTTGAAGAAGGGTAAGCTGAATATCACCTGTTCCCGGATGGAAATCAATAATCAAGTAATCCAAGTCTCCCCAACCAACTCCACCTAAAAGCTGACCAACGATTTGAGTTACCATAGGACCACGAAGAATGGCTGCTTCCTGCTCTTGATTAACAAATCCAAAAGACATGAGTTTGACGCCTTCATACTCAAGAGGAACCAAAAGACCATCATGTTGGTAAATAGAAGTATCTTTAACATTCACCATGCTTGGCAAACTTGGGCCATAAACATCTGCATCAAAAATACCGACTTTCGCACCTGTTCTAGCCAAAGAGTAAGCCAGGTTTACTGCAACAGTCGACTTACCTACGCCGCCTTTACAAGAGTAAACACCAATAACATTTTTGACTCCACTAAGACCTTTCATATTTTTATTTGACTTAGGAGCTGATTGCTGGGCCGTCATAGTTACATTTACTTTCTCAACCCAATCAAGCTGGCTAACTACAGTCTCAGCCTGCTGACGGAACTCCTCCTTAACCGGGCATGCTGGAGTTGTTAGTTCAATAGCAAATGAAACGTTACCGCTATCGATGTTCATCTCTTTAATAAATCCTAAAGTGACGATGTCACGGCCAAGATCCGGGTCAATAATTACCGAAAGCTTATCTAAAACCTGTTCTTCCTGAGTCATGTGTAAAAAATCCTTAAATTTGCAGCAATATGTGCAATTAATGCCAGAAGGCAAACTCTTTTAATTCTTTTAAGAAAATTAAGACTTACTAAAAAATATTAATAGTCGTCTCTTTTATGTCCGGCAGATCAGTAGGCCGCTCTAGGGGTACAACCATACTGAAACAGGCTCCTTTACCGAGTTCACTGCTCACAGTTATATTTCCTCCATGCATAATCAACAATTGCCGAGAAAGCGGCAAGCCTAATCCAGCACCTTCAGAACTTTTCACTGTATCTGCCTGCTTGAATTCATAAAAAATATCCTCCAGATCATCTTCAGCTATACCAATCCCAGTATCTTTAATATCGATAATCAACGAGTCTCTTTCCACAACAGCAACGACTGTTACACTCTCACCAGCAGGTGTAAACTTCAAAGCATTACTTATAAGATTGATCATCGCCTGCTTTATTCTCTTACCATCGACACTAAAAGTCTGCTTGTCTGAAACATTTCGAAATTCACAACCCAGATCAATTCCTTCGATATCCGCCTTTGCCTCAAAGGAGCTTACCACTTCATTTACAAACTGCTTAATTTCAAAATCTTCATATCTTAAACGCAAAGTACCTACTTGCATTTTTGCCTGGTCTACCAAATCGTTCACCAGCGAAAGCAAAAAATTTGCACTCTTATCTATTCGCCCCAGATAATCCTCCTGCTTTTCCGTCAAATCTCCATAATAACCTTCTCGTAAAAGCTCAGCAAAACCAATTATGGAACTCAAAGGTGCTCTTAACTCATGCCCAAGATGGCGAATAAACTTAGTCTTTTGTTGAGCTAAAGCCTGAAGAACATCAGCTTCCTGACGCAAATTAAAGTTGGCATCCTCCAAACGTCCTGCAGTATGCGACAAACGTCGCGCCATAACATTGAAGTTACGCATGAGCATCCCCAACTCATCCCGAGGAATATCCCGCACATCCAGAGTATACTCTAAATTACCTGAGCGAATCTCGTCAGCAGCTTTAGCCAACTCACTCACCGGCTGACGCAGCAGCCTGTTCAGGTAAATACCAGATGCCAGAAGAATCAACGCAATGACTATACAGAAGTTGTACATATAAGATTTCAGATCAACAAAAAGAGCATTTGAGGTGCTATTCAACTGGAGCAATTCAACATTTCGTTGATTAATTGTAGTCACGATCTTGTCTAAACTGTGGGCCAAATGAATACCCAATCCCTGAAGAATCTCATCCGCTTCTTCAGAATATTGATTTTCACTTAATTCTACCACTAAGGCTAACACCAAAGTTCTTGCTGAAATGTAAGCACGTTTCAAGTGCTTCGTTTCTTCGTCATTTAAAGACTCCAGAGCTTTCAAGATTTGGTAAATCTCATTATCGGCATGTCTTAACAAGGATTTTTTTTCCTGAAAAGAGCCTCTCAATGGAAAAATATCTTCTATACTTTTATGGAGTTGATAAATCTCACCAAGTCTCTGAGTGTTCTCCTGAGCATCCGTATGAATGACCCCTGAACGCTGAATATTTTTTTCCAACTGGCCAATCATTATGGCACAGAAGATAAAAACGAGTAACGCATAGGCAAGAATTGAAAGCAAACGTGCAACTGTATAATTAATCCGTTTCATCAGCAGCCTTGTTCTTTTTCACATCTTTCTTTTTAGGCTCTTTAAACTCAGGCATCTCAAAGACCAAAGGATTGCGCTCCTGTGTTTTAAGCCCATCATCAATTAAAGCAACATTTTGTACTATGTGGGCATTCTCCAGCAACTGATTACAAATATCAAAGAAATAAGTCTTCCCCCACTCAAATTCGACATCATCAAAATTTGTTGTTGAAAGCTTCCGCTCTATTTCAATTGTCCAAATCTTATTTTTCCAAAAAGCTTTAGCCTTAACATCTGCTCTACTGCCGGTTGGCTGGATTTGATTATTGTATCGATCAGCTTTTGCCCAAAAAGTCGGTTCTCTAAAAAGAGCCTCCCAGCAACGGCGACCAACATCTCCCTGATTTTGTAGGTAATATGCATCACCTTTAAAGTCTAATTTTTTAATTCCTGACCGAAGAGGTTTCTTGCTTACTATTTCATACAAATCATCTGCATAATCCTGACTGGTACGAACCGACCCCCACATCCAAAGGTCATTTGCACTATTGATTCTTTCGTCATCTATATTGATTCCCCATCTGAGGATCAACGTATCCTCCCTTTCATCACCGACAACGTATGCTTCTTTTTGGCCATCCCAGCGCCATGGTTTGTGTTGCGTATTCTCTTCTTCATCTTGCCACTGAATAAGAAAGTAAACAGAATCTTCATGAATCATCGTCCTAATCTTCAAATTCCCCTCGAAACCAATTCGGCTAAATTCATAAGTTTCTTTACCATACCAAGCAGAATCATATTTCCCGTCAATCACTGGCTTGGTTTTTGATAAACGCGGTTTGATCACAACTTCCGCGTGCGCCGTCGCCAAAAACAAACAAACCAGTAAGTGTAAAATTTTCATTTCATTCCTTTAAAATATTGACCTACAGTACTGTCCTCTCCAGGGATAATCCAATCTGCTGCAACTTCTGCCAATGGCCCCATGACAAAACCTCTTTGCAACATTCTTTCATGTGGTACTTTTAAATCTTCTTCAGCAAACATTTCTTCACCAAAAAGTAATATATCCAGGTCAATTGGCCTTGGGCTATTTATCTCACGTACTTTCGACCGACCGACTTCGCCTTCTATCTTTTGACATAAATCTAATAACTCGCGACAACTACCTTGCCACTCTCCAGTCAAAGCACCATTTAAAAAATCACCAGACCCTTGCGGACAGTCTACTGGTTTGGAAACTACATGTTTTGAGCAACAGATATTCCCTAAGCCATTCTCTTTAAGCTTGTCCACAGCCAGAGTTATGTTCTCTGACCGATTTCCAAGATTGCTGCCATAGGCCAACGCCACTTTCATATAAGCCATTTCTCACCATAACTGTTAGTTTTTTGGAAACACTAGAGCATAAAATTAACAAAAATAGCTAAAAATAGCTAAATTGAAATCAAATAGACCTAAAATCCAACTTTAAAAAACCTGACTGCGTCTGTAGTGTTATTGGCACCCCTGATTTCATCAGGTTGTGGTTAAATTTTTATAAAAATTTAATATTTTTCGTTTCATACAGTGATTAGTAGCAGTGAATATAGGGATTTATGACAGAAAATAGGCTAAAAGTTTTCTTCCTGGGATCAGGAGATATCGCTATCCCATCGCTACAAGCCCTGTACGATTCTGAATCTATAGACCTCGTCGGAGTTGGCACTCAACCAGATATAAAAGCCGGCCGTGGTAACAAGATGACTGCTACACCAATTGGCAAAGCTGCTGACCGACTTGAGTTAAATCCTTGGAAAATCGACAATATCAATCAAGAATCATTTGTTGAGAAAATCAAAGCTCTCAGCCCTGACTTTATCTTGGTTATTGCTTTTGGTCAGCTACTTAAAGAAGTCATCCTCAATCTTCCTAAGCTGGCATGTGTAAACATTCACGCCTCAATTTTACCTAATTACCGTGGTGCTTCCCCTATCAACTCCAGCCTGCTAAATGGCGACAAAGAATCTGGTGTGTCTATCATGCAAATGGCCAAAGGCCTGGATAGCGGCCCGGTATATGAAACCTTAATTCAACCCATTTCCGAAGATGACAATGCTCTGACCCTCAAGAACCACTTGGCGGAACTAGCTGGAGCCAACATTGTCTCTTCTTTACATAAAATTTCCTCTGGAGATGTAATTGCAAAAGAACAGAACCATGAGAAATCGACTCATTGCAGAAAGATCGCTAAAAACGATGCTCTTATTGATTGGAATATGACTGCCGCGGAAATTAACAATCGCGTTAAAGCATACTTCCCTTGGCCAGGCACTTTTACCTTTTTCGAAACTGCGAAAGGACTTCGCAGATTGGCAATCACTAAAGCAGCTCAAGTAAGCGATGTATCTGAAAAAAATGAACAACCAGGGACAGTTCTTGGCGGTGACAAAAAGCGACTTTTTGTTCAGTGCGGGGATGGAACTGCTCTTGAATTCCTACAGGTAAAACCTGAAGGAAAAGGACTTATGAATGCGTCAGACTTCCTCTGTGGTGGACAGCTCAAGCCAGGCAGCATTCTGGTAAATAATTTAACAAATTTAGCACTTTAAGATACATGAAAGATTTATACGTTAACATTGAAAGACTCGAGACTCGTGTTGCTCTCACTGAGAAAAACCAACTCGCAGAATACGAGGTAGAGCGCTACGACCAGCAACGCCTTGTAGGTTCTATTTTTAAAGGAAAGATCAAAAACCTTGAAGACTCTCTTCAAGCTGCATTTGTGGACATAGGCTACTCAAAAAATGCTTTCCTGCACTACTGGGATATGATTCCAGCAGCCAACTATGACGGCAAACTTGGCAATGACAAAAATGCCATGTCGAAAGACACTGTGGCCGCTATGGATGCCGAGCTTGGCGATTCATTCGTCAGTTCTATGAAGAACACCTTTGCCAGCGCTAAAGATCACCAGGATAAGTTGAAAAGGGAAATCGAAAGAATTCCAGAGCTTTTCCCTGTGGGTACTGATGTACTTGTTCAGGTTACTAAGGGACCAATCGGTACAAAAGGCCCTCGTGTAACAACTAATCTTTCAATACCTGGCCGTTACCTTGTTCTTTTGCCACACACACACCACGTGGGCGTATCCAAAAGAATTCAGAACCACAAAGAGCGCGACCGCCTGAGAAACATCCTTCGCAAAATGAAGCTTCCGCACGGAATGGGCTGCATTTGCCGTACTCTTGGTGAAGGTAAAAAAGAAGAATTTTTCCACAACGACATCGAAATGCTTCTCGAAATCTGGAAGAACCTTGAAGAAGGTAACGCTAAGATGCGTGCACCTTACTGTGTTTATAGAGAACCTGACTTGGTAACGCGTTCAACTCGTTACTTCCTCACGGACGACATCGACTCAATTATTGTCGATGACCAGAAAACATATCAAACTATTCGCAAGCAGATCGTTAAGTTCTCAGATGTCAACATCAACAAACTTAAATTTTATGATCAGCCGAAACCAATCTTCCAGAAGTTTAACTTGGCCAATCAGATAAGTTCTATCTTTGAAAGACAAGTTGCCCTACCAAGTGGTGGCTATATCTGTATTGATGAAACAGAAGCTCTTATTGCTATCGACATCAACTCGGGTAAAGCACGCCAGGGTAAAGATCACCCAGAGACAATTTTGAATACAAATATTGAATCTGCAGAAGAGATTGCTCGTCAGTTACGCTTGAGAGATATTGGTGGACTTGTCGTCGTTGACTTTATCGATATGCGTTCCAAGAAAGACCAGATGACGGTCTACAGGACACTTAAGGCGGCTCTTCAAAACGACAGAGCTAAAACAAAGATAACGACTATTTCACAACTTGGCCTTCTCGAGATGACTAGACAAAGAGAGCACCAATCTCTGCGCGATTCCCTATTCTCGACTTGTCCTAACTGTAATGGTAAAGGCATAGTAAAGTCTAAAGTCAGTATCTCTGTTGAAATTCAAAGAAAGCTTCAGGAACTCCTAAAGCGTGCTGAAAATTCTATCGAAGTACGCATAGTTGTTCATCCACAAATCTTAAGTCGAATCAAGAATGAAGATGCAGATATTATTCGCGACCTTGAAAGACAACTTGGCGGCAATCTGAGCTTCAGAAGTGACGAGAACTTCCACATCGAGGAATACAAGTTAATTGATCCATCAACTATGCGTGAGTATAAACTCTAAATCATAGCCTCTTGAAGTCAGGGCAATTATGCCCTAACTTACTCTAAATAAGTTAGACTATGGGAATATTTACAAAGAAGATGGATGTAAAAACTTTTGGGAACCCAGTCCTGCGCAGGGACTGTGAACCCGTTACGGAAATTACCGATGAGATCCGCAAACTCACTGAGGAAATGATTAAATGCATGTACGATGAAAACGGCATTGGTTTAGCGGCTCCACAAATCGGTATAAACAAACGCATTTTTGTCATCGACACAGATGTTGAAGATGATGCAATGCATGCCACTCCGGGTGAAGCTTACTTGACCCCAAAGATGCCTCTAGCGCTAATTAATCCTGAAATTATCAGTTCTAATGCTTCTGAAGTACCATTCTTGGAAGGTTGCCTGAGTATACCTGGTGTGAATGCGACAGTTTACAGACCAGAAGTGATTCGTCTGAAAGCTCAGACTATTGATGGCGAAAATATCGATCTTGAGTGCGGAGGCCTTCTATCTCGTTGTGCTCAACATGAAATAGACCATTTAAATGGAGTGCTCTTCACAGACAAAGCTGTCGAAAGTGAAGTAGCTGAATCTCAGGACAAATTGGATAAGCTTAAAGCTACCAATCAGCGTAAATTAAGTAAAAAGAAAAAGCGACGTTTATAGTCGCTTTTCTGTCGTCCCTAATTGAACCCTTACATATTGAGTAAGGGTCAATAGATTGTTTAATTGAATCTTATATTGGCCTGAGTCTCAGCTTTACAAACAGCCACCTTAAGTGCTTTATCCATTTCAGCCTCTGAACATTTTCTGACCCTTGGCTTTCTTTTAAAGCCTATAATTCTTTAAATATTTTCTAACATCTCAACAAAACTCCAAAAAAACTTAAAATGTTTAGAGCAAGTTAAACACCAAAGGCTTTAATAGGTAGAAAAGATTAAAGCTATTTTCACTTTTGAGAACGACTCAAAAAAAATAATCTTATTTTTGATTAAAACATATCTCTAAGCTGCCGTAGACGATCAGCCATGTCATCTTTTGAAATGCGTTTAATCAATTCAGCTTTAGAAATTTCCTTAGTAAACTCTTCTGGTAACTCAAAAAGAAATTGTGATTTCTTGCGAATGATTTGTTCTTGACGAATTTTGCGGCTATGGCACCAACTCAACACGAGATCTTTCTTTGCACGAGTTAAAGCCACATAGAACAAACGTCTTTCTTCAGCTAAAGCTCTTTCCTTTAGAGAGCGTTCATGTGGGAATAAGTTTTGTTCAGCACCTATTATAAATACAAATGGAAACTCAAGACCTTTCGAAGCATGAACCGTCAATAGTGTTACGCTGTCTCGATCTTCTTCAGATTCACTTTTCTTCTTGCTATACTCTTCCGCCAAAGAAACTGTCTGTAAAAAGTCTCCCAGACTCAATGGTCCCTCAGCTCTTTTTTCTTTAGTATCAATAGACGTTAAAAGCTCCTCTATATTTTGGTAGCGTGCCTCTGCATCTGAGCGAGGTTTATACATGCGCCCCAGACCTTCCAGATAATCCATATCTGTAAGAAAGTCTTTAACCTTATTATAAAGCTCACCAGGCTCCTCGAAAACATTTCTCCAGTGCTTGATCTTCTCATTAAATTCTCGCACAGCTTTCGCCTGAGCTGGTCCCAGACTGTCGACCATATCTTCATCTTCGAGAATATCACTGACACTTATATTTTCAGTATCCGCCATATTTCGGATGGCCTTCATTGTCTTAGCACCAATACCTCTTGGAGGTACGTCCATTATTCGCAGTAAACTCAAGTTATGATGACGGTTATAAACAGAATTCAAGTAAGCCAGAGCATCGCGAATTTCTCGCCTTTCGTAAAAAGATTTATCGCCAATGACATGATACTTAACTCGCATGGCTCTCAGCTTTTCTTCAACGATCCGACTTTGTTTATTGGAACGGTATAAAATCGCAAAATCACCATACTCATTCTCGCGGGCTATGACTCTATCGTGAATTACCTCGGCAATTGACTGAGCTTCTTGTTCTGCGGTGTCATTCTTTAAAACCTTAACTAACTCACCATCTCCATTATCAGACCAAAGATTCTTTTCATGACGAGCCGAGTTAATAGCTATCACCTTGTTTGCACAAGCAAGGATATTATTTGTACAGCGATAATTCTGTTCCAGCTTAATGACTTTACTATTCTCAAACTCTTTATCGAAATTCAGAATATTGGTGATTTCAGCACCACGCCAACTGTAGATCGATTGATCATCATCCCCTACAGAACATATATTGGGACGCTCACCGCACAATTGACGAATCATCAACATTTGTATGTAATTTGTATCTTGGAACTCATCAACCATCAAGAATTTATAACGCTCGCGAATCTCACGCAGTACATGTGGAAATTCATCAAAGAGTCTGACTGGTAACATAATTAAGTCATCAAAGTCCATGACATTTATTGCCTGTAAGTAGTCTTGATACATCTCATAAACATTGCCGACTTTAAGATCGTTTATAGACTCAGAACTCTTAAGATCATCAGGTGTAAGATTTTTATTCTTGGCGCGACTTAAAGCAGCCAAACATGCCGGCGCATCCATACCACTTTCATCTAGGTAGGATAAACGACTCATAGCCTCTTTGACTATGCCAATCTGGTCACCATAATCGATAAGTGTAAAGCCATGACTATAACCTAGCAACGCACCATATTTCGCTAATATTCTTAAGCCAAAAGAGTGAAATGTCGAAACAGTTAATTCCTTCGCCTGACGTCTACTTACCAGAGTTCCTACCCTCTCCTGCATTTCCTTAGCAGCTTTATTCGTAAAAGTTACAGCAAGAATATTAGCAGGTTGAATCCCCATTCGTATGAGATGAGCGATGCGATAAGTAATAACCATCGTTTTACCTGTTCCAGCACCGGCTAAAAGTAAGACCGGCCCGTATATAGTTTCAACTGCATCGCGTTGCTGCGGATTTAGGGAATCTAAGTTCATTAAAGAGTCACTGTTGTTAACAAATTTATGCTCATTATAACCCTCATTTATAGGCATTCCATTAAAGAGCAAAAAAAGATATTTTTTGTATTTGACATATAAACACTCAACGATATTTTAGGGGCCACGTTGATAAAACGAAACAATTTCAGATGAGTTGTTAGCTCAGTCGGTAGAGCAACGCCCTTTTAAGGCGTGGGTCCAGGGTTCGAGCCCCTGACAACTCATTTTTAAAATATTTAAAATTTATTTACAGTTAGAGAAAGATCATGGCTAGAGAATGTATTATTTGTGGAAAGAAAGCTACTGTTGGTGGAAGTATCACTCACCGTGGTATTGCTAAGAAAGCCGGCGGTATTGGTCTACAGCTTGTAAAGAATACAAAGAGAGTTTTTAAACCAAACCTACAGAAAGTTAAGATGACTCTTAACGGCAAAAGGGTTTCTGGCTTGGTTTGTACAGCATGTATTCGTTCTGGTTTAGTAGTAAAATAAGCTGTAGCTTTTTTAGAGACTATTTCAAACCCGCCTCATGGCGGGTTTTTTTATTTATGGGGTTGTTATGAAAAATATCCTTACTATAGAAGAAGCAGTTACCTGGAAGAAAACTCTCGGCGACAAAAAAGTAGTGGTCACAAATGGCGTCTACGACCTCATGCACCCTGGACACATTCAGTACCTGAACATGGCCAAAGAACTTGGTGATTTTCTTCTCATATGTTGCAATGGCGATGCCTCTGTAAGAGCGATCAAAGGCCCTAAAAGACCAATTATTGACGAACAGAACAGAGCCTTCATGCTCTCTTCATTGAAGTGTGTCGACAAAGTCGTTATTTTCCAGGAGCCTGAAGCTTTAAACTCACTCATCGCGATTGAACCGGAAATCTACGTTAAAGGGGGCGATTACACCATCGACACCATTAACCAAAATGAACGCCACGCCTTGGAAAAAATTGGCACAGATATCCAGTTTATTCCATTCAAAGATGGCTTTTCCACTACCTTGATGATTGAACGCATCCTCGACGCTTACGGCGAAGAAAAATAAAAAATTAAGCTTCTGACATCACTTTCCTTTCTTCTTGAATAAACCTACAAAACAAGGAGAAAGGCTGAAATACCTATTTGTAATGGCTGCTATTTTTCTAGCCTATGCCGGTCTTGTAAAAGATAAATTTTTCACTATAAAATGGCGTCGCTATCGATGGTTACGATACAGTTAACTACTTCACTAAAGGAACTGCCGCTAAAGGGGTAAGTATGTACTCTTTTAGATATAATGGCTTCACTTGGCATTTTACCTCCGCAGAAACCCTTAAACTCTTTAAAGCTAATCCCAAAAAGTGCATACCTGAGTATGGTGGATACTGTGCCTATGGTTTAGGTGATGGCGGATACCTGGCTTCAGTTGATCCAACTTCTTTTAAGATTCTTGATGACAGACTGTTTCTGAACTACAGACACTCTATAAACAGAAAGTGGTTGAAGAAAACTGAATACTACATCGAGCGTGGCGACAAAATCTGGAAAGATAAATACGAAGGAAAATAGTTTTTTTTCAGTGAACTCTCTTCGTCGCATCATAAAGCCGGTAGTTATCCATCGCTAAAAGAGCGGTCAAGAACATTAAGAAAATTTGGCCACTTTTAAAACTCAGGTAACCTATAATGGCCAGACAGCCAAAAGAAAAAAAGCGGGCAATCTCTTCTGCTTTATTTAGCCGGATCGCCTTTAAAAAACTGCGAAAAGCCTGACCTCCATCAAGGGGGAAAACCGGCAGTAAGTTAAAAATACCCCAACCAACATTAATAAAATAGATAATGTAAGCTCTCCTGTCTGCACTAAGAGCCGAGTCCGGCAAAGCCAATGCCTTATCCACAGCGAAGTAAACTCCAGCTATAACAAACATGGCAAAAGGCCCTGCCAAACTAATCAACACTGAATCTTTATGCCTTACTTCCCTGTTAGTTAAAGGAATGCAAACACCCCCCATACCATGGAGCTGGATTCGCGACATGATACCAAATTTCTTAAAGGCTAAGGCATGTCCTAATTCATGGATAAGAATACTTAAAAATAAAATGAGTGACTGTTCAAAAAAGGCCCCCATCTGACCGCTGTTTATATAGTGACTTGAAAAAAGTAAAAGAATCAGACCAAAGGTCATTTCAACTTCAACATCAAACCCTAAAACTTTAAACTTCACTTAAGCTTTCCCTCATACTTTTTAAGTGTTTCGACATAAGGCTGTGAGATAATACTCAAATCTTCTTTTGCGGCTTCACCTGTTAAAACAGCTAAAGCTTCTTTCTGAAAAACAACTGCTTTCTCAAACTCTTTAAGTTTGTAATGAACTGCAGCAAGTACTGCCAGACTTTTGGGGTCTGCATGACAAGATAAAGTCACCGCTCTTTCTATATCTATAAGACTATTCAGCAGCTTTCCTTTATCATTCATACCGAGTAAAGCCATCTCTGTCTTGTCGCGTAAAAACCGCCACTCAAAATGATTCTCATTGTTGCCGAAAGAATTGTAGTACGACTTTGCCAAAGAGCTTTCTGATAGTTGATCGCAAGTAAAGGAAAGGGCAAATTCACACCGTGACTTCTTTGGCATGCTGAACTTATCTTTTAATTGAAAAGACTCGCCCGCCTTAAGCATTGGCAACTCGCCCGCCAACGTGACAACTTCCCAATTTTCTTTCTTAAGGTACTTGACCTTGAGAGAGTATTTTAACTTTGTTAAATCAAAATCTCCGTAGTTCACAATAACCGCGTCATCCTTAAAGATGCCAGGATCATATTTAACCAACAGACTTGGCTGCAAGACTTTTTTAACTGGCCATTGATTCACGTACCGTTCATAAGTAGACCAATCAAAAATCTTCTGCACATCATTAAAACCAAGCTTAAACGCCTCCTTTAAAAGATTTAGTTCTGGCTTCATGCTTGTTAACACAGAAGCTTTAAAATAATTAAAACTTATATCGCCATTTTCTGGTAAAATAATTCTGGCTTTTTTCAAATCAGCCAAGGCCTTCTCAGGCTGACTTAAGTTTAAAAATAAACCTGCGCGCCAATTATAAACAAAAGCATTCAGAGAATTGATTTTAAGTGCAGCATTATAATTCTCCATGGCATCGTCATAACGACCTTCCAACTCACTTATCTGTCCCAATAAAGAGTGAGCCTGCCCGGATATCCCATCTTTATGTAGAAGGTGACTGGGAGCAGATAATATTTTTTGAACGTTGCCTTTTGCTTTTGCTAAACTGCCTATATCAAAATATAATTGTGCAAGATAAAGCCTTGAGGTAACAAAAGCCGGATGCGATTCCGTAAGTTCAGTCAGCTTTTTTAATTTTTCCTGTGTATCTTCTAGTGTTAATACCTGTAAAAATTCACGGTACCAGTCTGGTGTAATGATCAATTTTTTATTGACATTTTTCTCTGCTATCAGATCATTTTTGTGCGAATTTACATTAAATAAAAAATTATTAATACGCCCTTTGTGAGCCTGAATCAGTAATTCTAACTGTCGGCTTTTAGCTTTGTTAATATTGTTGTAACCCCGACCAATCTTAACTGCCGCAGCTATCAAAGGAGTGACATCGCCCATCGCTAAAGAAATACCGACACCAGTACTTATATTTTCAGTTAGCAGCTCAGCCTGTGCATCGGACCCATCGACCTCAACATAGCTGACATTTTTATAACTCTTCTCAGCTTCCTGACACAACTGCACTAAACGACGCAACAAGCGTTTGCCATTTACCGATAAGCCATGATCATTGAGATTGCCAGTTAAATCATCGCGCACTATCTTAACCCCTGCGCCATCAAGAGCTTCTAAAATACACGCTTGCTGAATGAGGTAGTTACACAACTCAACTTCTGCACCTACATCTGCATCCAAATTATTATCCAGGGTTTTCTTCTCTTTAGAAAGCTCACTTAAAATAGCCTGCAATGCCGCAACTTTGGCTTCTTCACTTGGCTTTGTCCAGGCTTTCTGAATCCTCTCCTCAAGTAATTTCTTTACCAGCTCATTATCAATTCTATCTAATCGTTGCCCTATTTGATTCAACAAAGAAATCGACGATTCCGCCATCATCGAAAGACTGATAAAAAAACAAAGTATCCAACTAAAAATCTTCACAATTAACCCCAATAAAAGTTATATACAAATTAGGTTCAAAAAGACAGAAATACAGAACAAGTAGAACAAAATCAACGAATGCATCACCTTATAACCACTCTTTTCGCTCTTCCTATATTACTCACAAATATTTGTTTTGGCTCCTTACAAAATTTATCTTAAATTCTATGAGGATGTGGAATGCAATAAACTTTAATCTTATTGAGTTATTAGTCGTTATTGCCATCATCGGCATTTTTACCAGCATGCTATTGCCAACGGTACAAAAAACCCAACTTGGCACTATGGTCTCTCTCTGTATAAGTAATAAAAAACAAATTGGCACTGCTTTCATGAGCTATGCCACTACCTATGATGATCACTTTGTGTACGGTTTAAAAATCGATCCCAAAGATTTAACCTGGAGTCTACCAACAGATTCAAAACCTCCTGTGGAAATGCTCTTTAGCGAACTAAGTGAATCTTTCGATTTTTTCATATGCTCCTCGGATCCCTCATCCGAAAATTTCAAATTTTGGAATTTCGCTGACCGGCCCAAATTCAGCGGAGAAAATGCCAGAGCCAGCTACATCTTTAATGAATAAGGCGAATGGTACTTCGCTCGGACCCATGACAGAGGAATGAAGTTCTCGGATTTACGACCCCCTTCAATCAGGCCGATGGGTTTAGATGGAGCTGTCGTCGAATCTTCACCACAGTGGGACAGGTGCTCTCCTCTCAGAACAGGAGATTGGGGCTGCCTCGATTGGTGGCATCACAACTCTAAAGTAGCCATGTTATTTGGCGACGGTCATGCAGAAAGTGTCGACACTTTCACCACTGACAAGTGTCTTGAAAACCCCAATGATTACTAAACCTCTTTGAGTCACCCCCAGTTACCTAATCGATCCTTTGTCACTGTGAAAGTTCACAAATCTCTCACATAATTTTCACGAATTTGTCAAAAATTGAAACTTTAATTTTATTACAAATTAATGATAATTAAGTAATGGCTAATCGTATCGATGCATGTATGATAAAAGCTATGGCTGATTTTGTAGGCCATTTCATTCTGTACAGGGCACCTACTTCGCAATATATAAAATGACAAAAATAGCAATTTTAAATTTGACACTAATGTCACCTTGTTAATATCTTAAGATAAGAACGCCAAAGGGAAAAAGAGGAGAATACCATGGAAATGACCCCAGAAAGAGCTGGAGAACTATGTCAAAAAATCAAATCTGAACTTTCAAAAGTTATTGTTGGTCAAGAAATAGTCATAGACGAGTTAATTGTCAGCTTATTTTCGAAGGGGCACTGCCTGTTAATTGGTGTACCAGGACTTGCGAAAACACTCCTCGTAAAATCTCTTTCTGAAGTACTCGGTGTCTCTTTCAATCGGGTTCAATTCACTCCAGACCTTATGCCGGCAGACATTATTGGTGCCGAACTCGTTTCTGACCAAGGAGGCAAACTCGTTTTTGAGTATCAGCAAGGCCCTATCTTCACTAACCTTCTGCTGGCAGATGAAATCAACCGTACACCTCCAAAAACTCAGGCAGCCCTTCTCGAAGCTATGCAGGAACGTCGTGTCACCAGTAGCGGAAAAACCCGCGAACTTCCGAACCCATTCCTGGTTGTTGCGACTCAAAACCCAATCGAGCAGGAAGGGACTTACCCTCTTCCTGAAGCGCAGTTAGACCGCTTCATGTTCTCTTTAAATGTTGGTTATCCGAGCATCGAAGAAGAAAGGGAAATTGTCAAACAAACTACTGTGAATCAAAGCGTCCAGCTTGAGCCAGTCATCACACTTGAAGAAATCATTGGCATCCAGCAACTGGTTCGCGACTTACCTGTTTCTGACCACGTCATTAATTACGCCGTTGACCTTTCTGCTGCCACCAGACCGAATACCGATAAAAGTGTTGATGCCACTAAAAATTACATCGATTGGGGAGCAGGCCCTAGAGCCTCTCAGTACCTCATTCTAGGTGCAAAGGCAAAGTCACTTCTTGCTGGTCGCCTAACCCCAGAAACAGAAGACGTCCGCAGCGTAGCCTCTGCTGTACTGCAGCACAGAATTGTCGTTAACTACAAAGCTACCGGCCAAGGGCTAACTGCTATAGATGTCACTAAAATGCTGATCGAGCAGGTTCGCGAAGAAACCTACGCCTGATTTTAGGGGTACATCATGATAGAGGGCTCAAAGAAAAAGATTCTCGACCTTGAAGAAGTCAGTCGTTTTGACAATATGCTTGTCTTTGCAAAGTCTGTTGTCGACGGTTATTTCAGCGGTCGTCACAAAGCCATTAACTACGGCTGTTCTGCTCAGTTTAAAGATTATAAAGCCTATCAGTCGGGCGATGAAATCTCGAAAATTGACTGGCAGCTTTACGGACGTACAAAGAAGCTTTTCACTAAGCATTTTGACAACGAAACCGACATGGTCATCTATCTAGTTGTCGATATGAGTGCCTCTATGGGATATGGTGAAGATGTCTCCAAAAATCTATTGGCTGCCAGAATCGCTGCTGCTTTAAGCTACTTAATGATTAATCAGGGCGACAAAGTATCGTTGATTTTATTCGATACAAAAGTCAAATCCTACACTCCTCCGGGTGGAACCCGTAAACACCTCTATAACATTGTTCAAGATCTCGAAAAAGCCCAACCTTCATTGCAAACCGACCTATGCGGAGCTTTGGAAGAGTGTCAGGGACTGCTTAAAAAACGCGGACGCTTAATAGTCATTTCCGATTTCTGGGGAGAAGACTCCAGACTTTTCGATACCTTGAGTTTATTCCTGCACCGTAAATTCGAAATTCTTCTTATGCAAATTATGGATGACGACGAACTTCATCTACCTCAGTACGACAATGCTTGTTTTATCGACATGGAAACCGGTGAAGAGATTCAGTTGGAGCCAGATGAAATTCGCAGTCAATACCGTAAAAATATGCAGAGCTTTCTAGATCAATTAGCGCAACACTCGGAGACGAGACGCATTCGCTATAACATCATAAATACTAAAGGCCCATATCTGGAAGCCATTGAAAGCTACCTCGGCTTCAGAAAGGGAAATTGATTATGAACTTCTCAAACTTCACTTCACTGTTCTTTCTGCTACCACTTTTAGCACTGCCGTTTATCATTCATATTTTCAATAAAAAATTTCCGCAAAGAGTGCCATTCCCAGATATCCGTTTGATCAAAAAATCAATAAACGAACGTTCAAAGCTGTTTCGCCTTCGCCATATAATCCTTATGGCACTTAGAACGCTGGTTATCCTTCTCTTACTATTCTGCTTTATGCAGCCATGGCTTAGTAAATTTGGCTCCGAATCCAAGTCTTCGACAGATGGTCGCAACGTCCTGGTTTTACTTGATAATACCCTCAGCATGCAGTATGGCGGTGGTGGAATTACGCCTCGGCAGCAAGCTATGGTTGAACTCGAAAAAATTGTCGGTTCCTGTTCATCCAAAGATCATATAAATCTGGTATCGATCGACCACCGGGCCCAAGTCTGTTTTGATGAACCTTCAATCAATCACAACGAACTTCTGGCCTATGCGAGATCTCTCCCTGTCTCATTGAGTTCTGGAAATATCAATACTTCTCTAAAAGCAACCTCACGGCAGATAAATAAAGTCGACGGTCCCGTTGAGGTGTACATCATTTCTGATTTCCAAAGAAGCAATTTCTCTGAAGCAAAACTGAATGAACTCAATGGCGATATAAAACTCTTTTTTGTCGATGTATCAACCGAACCAAAAAATAACCGGGCTATTACCGGTATAAAAATTCAAGATAAAAGCATTCTTGCCGGTAAACTTATTCCCGTCGATGTTTCAGTTGCCAATTACTCAGACACAGAATTAGAAGATCGTCTCGAAATACGTGTCAACGACAAAGACACCCACTACTTCGATGTTAAAGTTGCACCTTGGAGTCTATCTGAAGTCCGCGTTGAAATACCTATCCTTCACAAAGGCATTCATTTTGTCAAAGCCATCCTCTCACCAGATGACATGCCCCAAGACAACAGTTTCAACTTTAACTTAAATGCTCAGGATAAAGAAGAAATCATTCTGCTAAGCGATACCGACCCGAGTAAAACCAGCGCAAATTTTCTCATTCAGTCTGCACTCAATCCTTACAAAAATCTCGGAGGAGCTCTCCTTCCAAAACTTGTGACTTCACAAAGTCTCGCTCCTATGCATCTCGCTACCAGCAGCAAAGTTTTTATCAGTAGCATCAACCGCCTCCCGGATGAGACAGCAACTTTACTCAGCGAATTTATGAAAAAAGGCGGCAGTGTTATCTACTTCATGGATGGGGAACACGATGCTTTTAACCTTCAAAATCTCGAGAAAAAATTACCTGTAGAGCTGCCATTTAAAGCAGGCCTTAAACAAACTGCCGCCAATCTTCCTGGAGGTCACATTAAAATCCGCTCGGGTTACTTTAAATCACGCTACTTAAAATTATTTCGCGGAGAAGCCCGTAAGCGCTTGGGCGATCTCGATTTTTACGAATACTACCAGGCCCGTCCCGGAAATTCCGGTAAAATGCTACTGACTTTTTCCGAAGGAACTCCTGCTATGGCAGGCAGCAATGTCGGCTTTGGTCACTTACTTCTCTGCAACTTCTCAATTCGCGAATCCGGCAGTAACGTTGCGGCCCAAAAAGTCTTCCCGGCCTGGATTCATGAAATTGCCCAAAACATGTCAAATGAAGCTCAAACTATGGAGGTCTTTGAAGTTGGCCAAAGTATCCAACAGGAAGTCTGGTCTGACGAACTTAAAGGCAATAGCTTCTACGATCCTGAAAAGCAAAAGCTGAAATTGAAAACCAGAATCGTAAATGATGAACGACTGCTCATATCATTCACGCCACAAATACCTGGGCATTTCACCCTTCATAGTAAAGGCCGATTGAACTACGCTTTCCCGGTTAATTGCAGCCCCGATGAAGCCGATTTAAGAAAAATAGACGTCAGCCGCCTACCAACTAGCCTTGCAACATCTGCCTATAACATCAAAGGCAAAGAGCACTATGAACAACTGAAGTCCGGCCAGAAAATCTTCCACTGGTTCCTTCTTGCCGGCCTGACTCTCCTCATTGGGGAACTCTTCCTATTCCGCTTATTCAGGAGACTAGCACTATGATCGTTTTTAACCCAATCATAAATATCGCCATCATTACTTTGCTTGGCTTATTTGCCGTCGCTTTTACCATAACCACTTACCTCAAAGTCGGGACCCGCTTGAGTGCAGGTAAAAAAGCTTTTCTTATCTTCTCAAGACTTACTGGTATCTGCTTACTAATCCTCATTCTTCTTGAACCATCCATTCAAAAAAATGACCCGCTTCAAAAAGAAGAGCGGAGCTTCGGCATCGCTCTCGATACTTCTAAAAGTATGCAGCAGACAGATATGGATGGCCAAAAGCGAATCGACTTTGCCCGTAATCTTGCTCTTGAAGAGGCTAATGCTGGCGAAACTCCCATTAAATATTTTGCTTTTGATGATTCCTCCCGCCCTCTTTCAAAGGAAAATCTCGAAACACTCGAAGCCAATGGTAAAGACACCCGTTTTCACGATGCACTAACTGAATTATTCAATTCACAAAATAACTACAGCATGAAAGACCTTGTGCTACTGACAGATGGCCATGACTTTCAGGAAGAAGCCATTACTGCAACAGGCCGGCAGGCTCTCGCCAGGCATTGTAAAATTTACGCCCTACCCATTGGTCACAAAGGCCGCGTTCGAGATCTGCACATTCAATTAAGCAGCTCGCAAAACATCATATTTAAAGGAAATAAAGTCAGTCTCACAGCCCACATTCGTGCCCTATCCTGTGAATATGAGAAAGTAAATGTCAGCCTTCGCAAAAATGGTATAGTTATCGAAAATCGCGTCATTCACTTAGGAGATAAAGCCGATCACACCCTGAACTTTGAATGTCTGGAAGATAAGGCCGGTATCAGTGACTATGAGGTCAATGTCACCAAACTCGATGCCGAAGTCGATCACGACAACAACCACTATGTTATCTTCGTGAATTGTATTGACCGCCAAATGAAAGCCCTCCTACTTGAAGGTGAACCACACTGGGACAGTACTTTTTTACGCCGTTTCCTCAACAAAAACAAAATGGTCAATCTAGACTCATTCACCCAGTATCGCGAAGGGAAAATCAGTTCTCTCACAGTTAAACCCGAAACGAAAATGCCTAGGACTCTTAAAGAGTTTATGAACTACGACCTCATTCTTCTTGGTAAAAAGATCGATACCATGCTTGGAGAAAAATCGGTTATTGAGCTCAAAAAATACGTCAATAGCCACGGAGGCGTTGCCATATTCACCAGAGGCAATGCCTTTGAAAGCGACAGTGGCAAAGCTCTCCAGCCGGTTGAGTGGGACGAAGAAGGCTACGATAAAGTCATCTTAAAAGCTACTTCTGAAGGCCGTAAACTTTCCCTCCTCAAACAACTGGATGAAATAGCAGATGACAACGCCCGCGGTTTAGCACCGCCCCTTGCTTTATCGCGAAAAATCGCTCTTAAAAAGCCATTTACAAAATTCCTGGCTATCGCTGAAGACAACAACTACGACAATTCTCAAGCTTTAGTTTACCGTCGCTTCGGAAAAGGCCAGGTCCTCAGTTTTGGAGTCGAAGGTATCTGGCATTGGCGCTTCAATAAATCATACGATGTAAACTTCGATTATTACGCTTCGTTTTGGGACCAATCCATCATTTGGCTTGTTCACAACAGCGAGTTCATTCCCGGCAGCAAATTTACATTCAGGCAGGATGCCAGTAACATCGAATTGGGACAAAAAGTAAATTTCAGATTCAGTATTCGCAATCCGGAAGATATTCCGTCCTCACCTCCGGTAGTTCGCATCAAAACGTCCAAAGGCGCGACTCATGATGTCACACTAAGTAACAAAGACGTAAATGCCGAACACCGCTTCACTGGTAGTTTCACCCCTACAGCTCTTGGTCGTTACGACGTCAGTCTTGTTGACCCAACGGGCAAAAGTCACGAGCGCAAATTCCTCATTTCATACAATTCACTCGAAGAAAAAGAAGTTGGTATCGATCCCGAATACCTTTCTTCTCTCTGCCTTGCAACTGGCGGCCGCCTCATCACTAAAGATGAATTCAAAAATTTAAGCGCTTTGATCGACACTCAGGCAGATCAAGTTGAACAGGACCGTGTCCACCTTGAAGCAATCTGGGATTCCGCCTGGGTTCTTTGGTTCATTTGCTTATTCTTCGGACTTGATTGGTTTTATCGCAGAAAATGGGGGCTTTGCTAAATTATGAATTCTCTCGAACAATTATTAAAATCAGCATCTCGAAGCCAATTTATCAATAAAGGCCTCAGCCTGCTTTGTAAGCTGACTAAGTATATCTTCATGGCATTTGTTCTGGTTCTCATCACCGACATAATCTGGCACTGGGAGCCTCAACAAAGAATAAATGGCTTGATCATTTATGGTTCACTTTTAGGCCTCATCTTTGCCTACCTTTTCTGGTATTCATTCATTCGAACCAAGCCATTAAAAAACGTCGCTCGTGAAATAGAGGAAAATCAAGCCGATTGTGGTTCAAAACTGATTAATACCCTGGACCTATCGGATCAATTAACTTCAGGGAAATTAACCGGCAACAGCGCCACTATAGCCGAACGGGCCATTGAAAAGTATGCCTCTGAGCTCGACTTAAATCAGTTTAAAGAAGCACTTCATCCGCGAACTTTTCTAAAAGAATTCAAGCGTACCTTTTTAATTCTTGGAGTCCTCATCGCCCTCCTCATTCCGGTACGACATGTCGTACAATTAGAACTTTTAAGGTTTTTCGATCCTTATGGCGATCACCCGGCATTTTCCCTGACTCAACTCAACATTAACTCACCGGCTGATGACAATCACAAAGTCGTTTACGGTAAAAGTCTGGTGATCTCGGCTCTCTCAAGTGGCCATCGCCCGAATGAACTTTTTGTTTCATTTCACCCTAAGAACCAACCTGATAAAATTCAGACACTTCCCATGTTTAACAAAGGCGAAATGGGCTTTAGTCAGCAGTTAGAAAATGTCAAAGATGAGCTCACCATTTTCGTCCATACTGCAGACAAAAGATCTGTTAGTAAAAAACGCCAAGCAGGCTTGATTCTTACTCCAAAAGTTGAAAAGGCCATTGTCACTATCGAACCTCCTGCCTATACCGGTAAGAAAACTGTTTCTAAACCTTACTCATTCCGCAATATCACAGCTTTAAATGGCAGTAAAATCAGCTTCTCACTGGAATCAAACAGGCCTCTCAAAGAAGGTGCAATTGCAAAAATCGCTCAAGATAAGGAAGAAACCATTAAACTTCTTCCTCATGACAAAAATAAAGTTACCGGAGGTTTTAGCGCAGCTGAAAACTGCCGTATGCGTTTTCAGATAACCGATGTCGATGGCAACAAAGCCCACGAACTTTTAAAAGGCAGTCTAACAGTCACTTATGACCAAGGACCTTCAGTTACAATTCTGACTCCAGAGCAGGACTCTTATGTTACAGAGGACTTCCTGCTAAAAGTAAAGTTCATGGCCAACGATGACTATGGCATAAAACAAATGCGCCTGCATCGCGCCCTCAACGGTTTCTACGGGCCGCCATTAACATTTAACCCTGAAGACAGCACTCATACTTCGCTGACTCAGATGTTCGAAATTAACATCCCAACTCTTGGTGTCGTTCCCGGTGATATCATATCCATTTATGCCGACACAATAGACAATTCACCGAAAGGCCAGGCGGCTATATCTCCTGTCGTTCACCTGCAAGTGGTATCTGTGAAAGAATATAACGAATACCTTCGTCAACAGGCAGAGATTGCTGACATCAGCAACAAATACTCAGAAATGCAGGAACGCTTAGCTGAGCTGGCAGAACAGCAAAAAAAACTCAATAAAGAAATGGAGCGGCTTAAAGAGTTGGCCAAGGAAGGCAAAGGTCGCTACAAATTAAACGATCAACTCAATAAACTCATCCAGAAACAAAATGAGATCAATAGTAAAATTGCAAAATTGGCAGATGACTTCGAAGACTTTGGTCGCGATGATCCACTCTACGATGTCGAAGACTCCTTTGCCAAGGAAATGCAACAACAAGCCGACAAACTGCGCGAAAGTATCGAAGAAAATGAAGATGAGCTTAAAGAGTTCTCTGATCAATCTGAGAAAAAAGGCCAGACTCCTCAACAATTAGCAGAGGCCCTGGAAAGTCTTCAGGAAGCCGGAGAACGACAAAAACAAAACCTACAGCAAAATGAAGAAGAATATACCGATCGCGTTCTCAAAACGATTCGCGACATGTCACTCATGAACGAAATCGTCAAAGACTTCAATCACTTTAAATACCTTTACCAACGTCAGCAGCAATTAGCTGAAAAAAGTAAACGCTTCGACGTTATTCGCGACCTAAGCCGGGCAGATGAACTGGCTCTAAAAAAACATGCAGCTGAAGAAAAACAAATTGGTCAAGAATTGGAAATGCTCATCGAAAATCTACTGATGCACGCCGAAGATGCCGAATTGCAATTCCCCAAAGCCTGTCAAAGTGCCAGGGACCTCGCAGAGCAAATCAAAGAAGCACGCCTAACCTCCCTGGCTGAAAAAGCAGTCAACTCCATGCTTATTCCGGATGGCCAGGAGTCCTACCAGCTAGCAGAACGTTTGCGCACCGAAATGCGCAAAATGTTCAACGACATGCAACAGGGTATTAACGAACCCAACCCCTACATGCAAAACGAATTCGACAATTACTTAAGACTCATGCTTGGCATGGAACCCGGTAGTACCTTTCAGCAGATGTGTCAAAGCCGCCGATTTGGTTTAGGCCGAGGTAAAGGAAGAGGCATGGGCTCGGGAATGGCCGGATCGGGCGGTAATGGTGGGCCACAAAGTGGCTATAACATGGGCCCTCAAATTGGTTTACTTGGCAATGAAAATCTGGGCAATCCAGGAGATAAAGAAGGCAATGGCGATGGCAAACACTCCAAAGGCCGTAGTGATGGCGATGCCAATGAAGTTGTGGCCATCACACAAGACAAAAAAAGCAAAGCTCTTAACTCACGCAAAATGACTGGCGAAGCGGTCTCATCAGACAACCTGATTAACGAATACGAAAGTCTGATAGATGCCTATTTTGAAAAAATTACGGAGGAGGAATAAATGAGATATCTAATAATACTACTAATGACATTTTCAGTCTTTGCAGAAGAACTGAACTCAAATCAAGTCCTGGCAAAAAGTAAAATCCAGTGTGGCAACCTGGTCTACTCTGGCACTAAAAGTTCGGTTTGCTTCGCCAATAAATTCCTCAGCCGGGTCTCTACTGAAACCAGTATAAATGTCGTGCGCAATTTCAAAGAGGTAAAATTGGGATCCAGCGATCTCTTCGAAACCCCATTCTGTGTCTTCTCTGGAGAAGGTTTTTTCACTCTGAACAAAGTCGAAAAAAGCAACCTTAAAAAATACTTAACCAATGGTGGTTTTCTGTTGGCTTCGCCGGGTTGTTCTGACAAACAATGGGACACTTCAGTCCGCCAACTTTTCAAAGGGCTTTTCCCGGAACACCAATTCAAAAAAATCCCCAAAGAACACCCTATTTTCAACTTAATTTATGAAGTCAAAACCCTCAACTTGAAAAGTGGTGGAACGGCTCAACTGGAAGGCCTATTTATCGATGACAAACTGGTTATGGTCTACTCAAAAGAAGGATTAAATGACGTCAAAAATGCCAAAGGGTGTTGCTGTTGCGGCGGCAATGAAATCAAACAAAGTCAGCAAATGAACGTCAATATTCTAACCTATGCCATACTTCACTAAAATGAACCATTTAAAACTATACATACTGACTCTTTGCCTTGGATTATTCATTGGTTGTAGTGATGGCAAGAAAGAACAAGCGGTCACTGTCATGTTTACCTGTGACACACAAGGCCGCCTGGAACCCTGTGGTTGCTTTTCCGGCCAATATGGCGGCTTGGCCCGTATCGCTACCAGAGCTGATTACTTTACCGATGGCACGGTGATTAAAGTCGATGCCGGCAACTCTGTCCCCGATAACAAAGACTACAACTTGATCATGTACAAGTACGTTCAAGAAGCCTTCAAAAAAATTGGCTACGATGCAGTGAATGTCGGTGCTCATGAGCTGACCTTATCTCTTGACCAACTCAAAAATATAAATCAAAATAACTGCCCGCCGATCATCAGTGCCAATCTGGTCAATAAACAAACTCAAGAACGCATCTTCAAGGATCATGTTCAATTTGAACGCGACGGCCTAAAAATTGCCATAGTTGGCGTCGTTGACCCGACAATCCCGGGAGAAACCCTTGGTGAAGGTTTAGCTGTAAAAGACATGCCTTCGGCAATTACCGAAAGCTTAAAAGGGACACAAGAGGCCGACTTTAGAGTTCTTCTGGCCTACTGCAGTAAAGAAAAAATGCATGAGCTGGCTAAGAAATTTTTCGAGTTCGACCTGATCATTGGTGGCGCCGTTCAGCAACCAAGCCAAAAGCTCGAAAGGATTAACCGTAGCTATGTTCTTTACACCACAAACAAAGCTAAAAATGTCGGTCATGTTTCAGGATTATTTAAATCCGGCAATGGTCTAAGTGATGTTGACTACGATATTCCTTTACTCTTTGAGCAAGTGCCTGAGAAAAAAGAAATTCTCGATTTGGCAGATGCCTACCGCAAAGAAATAAGAAACACAAAGCTAGATTGCGATATTCATAATAAAGATCAAGAAGATCTTGTCCCTGGAGTTACTTCGCAAGCCAGTTACGTCGGTTCACAGACCTGTGCCAGCTGCCACAGTAATGCTCACAAAATCTGGCAGGGAACCGCTCACGCCCATGCCTTTGCCACGTTAGAGAAGAAAAATTCAGATGCCGACCCACGGTGTATCAAGTGCCACACTGTCGGCTTTGGTGAACCTTCCGGTTATAAGCGTGAATTTAAAAATACCAAATTGGTCAATGTCAGCTGCGAAAGCTGTCATGGTCCCGGCAGTGAACATGTCAAACAAAGAATGTCACCCGAAAAAGTTCTCTTCAAGTATAGGCCTCTGGGTGAAGGTGATTGCCGTCAGTGTCACCACGGCGAGTTCAGTCGCCCCTTTGACTGGAAAAAAATGTGGCCAAAAATCAAACATGGTAAGGAGTCTCAAAAATGAAGGTACTCTTAGCTCTATTTCTTCTCAACTTTTCTCTTATCGCCAATGAGAACTGGCGAACTGATTTTAAAGCAGCTCTTGCAGAAAGCAAAGAGCAAGGCAAAGCCATTCTCATAGACTTCTATGCCGACTGGTGTGGCCCTTGTAAAGCCATGAACGAAGCAACCCTCAAAGATGAGCTTGTTCTCAGCTCACTGAAAGACTTCATACTGATCAAGGTCGACATCGACAAAAATCAACAACTGGCCAAAGAATACCGTGTCTCGAGCATCCCTCACTTTACTATTTTAAACCGTCATCATGAAATCACCTCTGAAGTGAAAGGCTATAAAGACGCCGCCAACTTTTCAAAATGGATTAGAGAAAATAGCGATCAGGCGCTCTCTGAAAAAAAATTAGGCGAGCTCAACGAACATGAAGAAAAGCTTTTAAAAGAGTTCCCACAAAAACCCGCAGACAATCTCGAAATCCTGCAAATCATTCATCTCAACAGCCCTCCAGCTAAACAGCAGGCCCTTATGCAGGCCATGCAGAAACTTACTCCGAAAGATCTCAAAAATGGTCTTACTCATAAAAAGCTGGCCGTTCGTCTCCTGGCTGCGACTTTGATTAATGCACAGCTCGAAAAGCCAATGAGCTTTGACCCGTGGGGCAGTCCTGAAGAGCGTCAAAAGCAACTTGAGGGTTTAGCCTTATGAAAAAGCTAGTAGCTAGCCTGTGTCTTCTGTCACTTAGCGGCTTTGCATTTGATAAAAATGATCTTTCCCTACTAGATAACAAGCGTTCTATTTTTAGACCTGGCAGTCCTGAATTCTCTTCTTTCAAGAAAAAGTTGGAAAGCATGAGTAGCAAAGAAATCTCGGGTATTTTAAATAGGCTCTCGCCAAATGGCACAAGAAATTTTCTGCATATTTTGAATCAAAGCAAGGACAAAAAAGTACTTTTAGATTGGTACCTGAATGCACTCTCCGATACACCCGAAAATAAAAAGCAATTCCTGTTATTTTTCAGCTCGAGAATTATCACTAAAAGTGACATCCCGGTAATCATTACAAAAGCCAAAGAAAATTCACATAAACCGGAATTACTCGAACTCATCGCATCGACTCCATCCAAAGAAGCATTTGATTATTTAAAAGACCTGAGAAATGCTAAAAAAGAATGGCTTCTGACAACCGTCACACCAGAGAACTTTCAAACTGTTTTAGGCCTTCTTCAATCACGTAATGAACAAGCCGTAGATATCGCCAAAAGAATGCTACGCCTGCCGATGACCTCAGACTTCACTCGCAACGAATTAATCTATAAAATCGAAAAGCTCTACGTTCCTAAGAAACCAAAATTTTCAGATGAACAAATCAATAAGTTGGTCAGTCTCATACAAAGCTTCAACGAAACAACTATAGAGCAACTGACCAGTCAACAAGCCCGGATTCTATTTGATGACGAGACTTTTCCTCCAGATCTCTACAGTGAAGTCTACTCAAAGGTCTCAACATCAAACCCAGCTTTAATGCTTTTACTCAAAGCTCGTTGTCTCGGTTTCTCTCAAGCAAATTTCAAAAGCTTTCACCAGCATATCGACGCTCTCTATTCAGCTAAACCCAAAGAACGTAAACGCACTATGCTCGCGCTCAAAGACAGCGAGGACAAAAGTCTTTTAACGGTTTTTAAGTACCTTATGCAGGATCCCGATCCTGAAATTCAATTTGAAGCCATCCATACAGTGGCCGACATCTTCAACGCCTATGCTTCAGACAATAAACCTTTGCATCTCTTTCCTGAAGAAAAAGAAATTCGCCAATTGCTTTACGATTCACATGACTCAGTTATCGTCGCAACACTCGACCTTATCGACTCCATGGGGCATGAAGGCTTTCCTGAAGAGCTTTTAAAACTTAGTAAGCATAAAAATACCGAAGTCAAAAAAGCTGCCATAGAGACCATCGAAGGCATCGAACCTGAAGGCGGCATGAAGCGCTTAATTGAGCTTATGGAAGACAAAGACTGGAGTATCCGACAACTCGCAGCCAGGGCTATGAAAGGTTACGACAACCGCTCGCAGTACACTTCACAAATCGAGAAAATATACCTCAAAGAAAAGGACCCTTTTGTCAAAGAAACTCTCTTTAACTATGTCAAAAGGTCCAGTAATAGCGCCATTGGCGACTTTTTCAGAAAAATGGCAGGAGGCCTGGATGCTGTCAAAAAAGAAAATGCCATGATTAAACTCTTTGGCATGAAAGCCGCCTCTTATGCTGATATAGAAAAGGCCCGCAAACATTTTTATAAAACCAAAAACCCGGCTTTCCACAAAGCCTGGATTGAAGCCGCATCCAGTCGAAACTTTAACATTAAACCGGAAATCATTCATCTGCTCAAAAGCGGAACAACTGCTGGCCTCGAAACTGGAGTCTCATACGCAGGTGAAAAACGCATCAACCTTACGGACCACTTATCAGAAGAAAAGATTGCTCTCATCAGTGGTAAAACTCTCCTCAGATACATCCAGAAAAACAAGAGTCTCAAAACAAAAGCCAAAATAACCCTACTGAAAAGAGTCTTGCAAATCTCTGAAGATTATTCACTTACCTCTGCACTTACCAGCTTCCTGGGAAGTCTACCCAGAAAACAGCTCAAAAGTCAAAGGAACCACTCAATTTCTGTAAGTAGTAGTCGAGATCTACAGTTTTCTCAAGAAGAGCTACAAGAACTGCGCCAGGTTCTCAACCAACGACTTCCAAAACTTAAAGGCACAAACCTCTTTATCAGCAAGCTATTTATTGCCGTTGATGGAACCGATGATTATTATCAAAAATGGATGTCTCACAAACCTCAAAGCAGTGAAAAGTACTTTTTTGCCCAAGCCTGGTCCTACCTCTTAAATCAAAAAGGAACAGACTTTATACAGAAGTACAGCGAGTCACTTGCCAACATGATAAGCAATCTTGGAATCAGCTTTTATTACTTTAACGAAGCTCTACCCCATATGAATGCTAAAGATGTTCTCAAAATTTATACAAATGCCAAAGAAGACTATAAAGACAACCTCATAAAGTTTGTGGCTACGGCCATGACTCTGGCAGAATTACAAAAGGAAATAAAAACACTTCTCGACAAAGACATCTTAAGCGAATACTCACTGTCGGAAATATTCATGGCCAAACTGGCGAAAGCGAATGCTAAAGAAGCCCAAGCGACTCTAAAACTGGCGAAAGAATACAAAATCGATAATTGGCAATATATGCGCCTTTACCAAAGCATTTCTGCCGATGTCAAAAAAGAAATGATGCAACAAGCCATGCAAAGCTCTGGACTGACTCCGGATAATATTGCCATGGCTGTAAAAGGCATCAAAGCGTCTGATTCTGAACGCTACCTCGAATACCTCAAAAAATATGATTTCCCTGAAATTCCCTGGGAAGATCGAGAAAATCTCAAAAAACTTCAGAAGCCCCTTTTAGACTACATCAAAAAAGCCCCTATTAATGAAGAACTGATTAAGGTTGTTCTCAGAGCAAAATCTTTTTTAAGAGTCGATCCAAACCTGGAAAGTAAAATTCTTAATAAAATTAGCGATTATGATTTCGAGCTACAGCTTTTTGCTTTTAAAAAATTTGAAAAGTTTGGCTTAACTCAAAAAGATTATTATTTCAAAATCTATAAAAAACTGCTCGTGCCCAAAGTCCACAAAGCCCTTTTTAGGCCTAAGGATAAAGAAGGCGACTCAAGCTTTTCGCCTTTTGGTCACAGCTACTACGAACCACGAGAAATTGAAGAAAGACCTCTCAAACGAGAGATCATCAATTTACTTAAAGCTGCTTCTAAAAAGTATGAAAATACTCAAAAAATTGATCTGGCTGTACGCCTGCAAAACTTGGTAGATATCAATCAATACATCAACCACTTCTTAATGGATTTCTCACAAAATGAAGATTTACTCAACTTTCTTCCCCCGGGTAAAATATCCGCAACCACCTTCGATTTAATTCGCCAGAAAACAGACCTGCAAAAGCTTCCCCAAAGATTAACTGACACCATTGCTCAAAGTCTGCAGAAAGAGGTTTCAGTGAAACTGGTGCAAGAGTATCAGAAAAAACCTGCAAAAGACATTTACATCTATATGCTCAATGGTCTCGATGAACAACACTCTGAGCTCATCTTCTCTCTCCTTCGTAAGTTTATTAACAAAGTCCTTACCAATCAGAACGAAGACTACATACACTCTGAAGAGCTCAATCTTGAAGCTCAGGCGTTGATTCGCAGATTGCCTTTATCTCATAAAGTTCAAGATGCTATTTACAGACAAGCTGTCAGTAAAAAATTAACCTTTAATGAAGTTTATTTCTTGTCGTTAATGGGCTACAAAGTCCCTTTAAACAAACTTGAGGAACACCTGCCAAACTTAAAAACTGAAACCGATAAAACTGCTTTACTTGAAGCCGCTTACATCAGTGGTTCTCTCTCTGAAAAAATACTTAAAGTGCATCAAGAAATGCTTTCAGACAAAGACACTCAGGAACTCAAAAACCTCTTTTCACTCTCCCTCGATTACACCATTCTCGAAAGGCGTCAAAAAGACTACATTTCCGAGCCAAACTCCAAAGAAAAACTTGAATCCCTTATCTCTGATAATAAGTATGAACGAAAAGCCGCTACGGCCTCCCCAAAAATCCAGGTTATACTTGACAAAATTGATCAGCTAAAATACACAATCGCCAAGGCTAAAAATAATAAAACCTTGATGAAGTATGTAAAAAATAATAGCGATCTTACTCTTAAAGATCTTCTCGAAGGCATGGACGGATCAGACTCTGGACAAATAGACAAACTCACCGTAAAAACTCTAAAAACTAAAATCAGCTCATCAACGCCAGAAGAGTTCAAAAGCTTTCTTAATTATCTCCAGCACAATACTTTTTATCTGGATTATGAAATTTCTCAGAAGTTCTTTAATGAAATGCCACCGACTCACCAACAGGCCCTTCTTGACTGGTGTCTGACCACCAGATCTGATAACCGCGAAAATATCCTCACCTACACGATGCATTTAGCGTCTACCGAAGACCAAGCTACAAAACTCATAAACATGGTCTACAATGGCGAAATTCAGCAGTACTCACTGGGCACTATTCGAACTAAGGACAAACACCTTAAAACATTCAGAAATGTACTCTACAAATTGATCCACTCTAAAACAGTAAAGCTCGATCAAAAAGGACTTTCTATATGTGCCACTTTGGGAGTTAATTTCGAGACCGCAGCATTGTTGGACAGAGAACTTCCAACACTCGACGAAGAGTTACAAACGCCTGCCTTAAATGCAACTTTGAGTGCGGGTCCTTATTTCCCAAACAGTCTAAAAAAATATCACCAAATACTGGAAAACGGTGAAGGTCACAATTTATTTTTCATTGATTCCAGTTATATCGCAGCAGGTCAAAAACTAGACCTCGAAAAAGTAAAACCTGTGCAAGAGATTTTTGACAAAATAGCTGCTCTAAAAGTCAAAATTTATGAAAAGAAAAATAACCCTAACCCACATACTCTCATAGGCTTAATTCATACTCCTGACTACTTCAAAAAAGAGTTTGAGAAACAATACAAAAAAGCCAATACATCGCCATGGCTCATCTACACTATAAACCTTTACCAAGGCGATAGGTTTGAGCAAATTCTAAAAGACTTCATTCTCACTCATATCAAACAACACAGTGCCCCCATGGTTTTCAAAAGATATCTAAATACCATGAACCTCAGTTACGATTGGCTTCCTGAAGAGTTGAAAAAAATCAAACAGAAAAGATCTAACTCACAATAATTAACTAGAATGGCATAAGATTATTTTCGCATATTTGAAAATAATTCTTATCCCCTGCTAATGATTCTTTACAAACAGCAAACAAACCAGCTAAACAAAAATCACACAAAGCACTTAATTGAAGAAACTTAAGACAAACCAAACTCAAAAGGAATCATTTCTTCTATTGTTCAAGCAGACCTAAAATACTAAAGGGAAATACAATGAAGGCAATTGTCATAGAAGAAGAAAATGAAACCAGAGATTTCCTCTGCGAACAGTTATTCGAATTAGGGGTCGAATCTGTTCTTGAGTTCAACAGTGGCCGTAAGGCCGTGCAATATATTGAAAACCACAATGCAGATAGACTGACTTGTATTTTTCTTAACATAAATATCAAGAGCTTCAGGGCCAGTAGTTTTCTCGACGAGCTCATGCTTCACTCCATATATCAAGATATTCCGGTATTTATAATTACCGATAATGAAGTCACAATTGCTTTACTCGAAGACTTAAACCATGAAGTCTGTGCGTACTTAACCAAACCTTTAACAAAGAAGCAAATCCGTGAATGTGTCAGTATTTCTAGACGAATCGAACGGGTAAATATCCTCTTGGAAACTCAAGCAGGATAACAAGGGTAAGCCACACCGTACCCGGACAGGTCGGTGTGGTATTTTTTTGAAAGGGATACTGTTGCTTGCGAATTTTAGCGTTCTTAAAAAATCGGTAAAAATATCTTAATCTTCAAGACTCGAAACCTTAGTTCTACCTGTCTTACCTGCAACCGATACACATACCGCACAATCGCCGGTGACATTCACTGCCGTCCTACACATATCAAGGAAGCGATCTGGTGCCATGATCAGGGCGATACCACCGGCAACGATCACACTGAATTCGCTTTCACTCATACCTGCAGGCTGAACTGCTTGCAAAACTATAATCAACATAACCATACCGGCACCTGGAACTCCGGCTGAACCAATAGATGCCAAAGTCGCTGTAACGACGATCATAATCTGTGCACCAAGATCCAAGTCCACGCCAAAACATTGCATGATAAAGACTGCAGCTACGCTTTGGTAAAGGCTTGTTCCATCCATATTCACAGTCGCACCAAGCGGTAATACAAAGCTGGAAACATCTTCATTGACTCCTAGATGCTTTTCAACACGTTCAATAGTAACCGGCAAAGTCGCCGAACTTGAACTGGTACTGAAAGCCAATAATTGAGCCGGGCGAATTCCCTTAAAAAACTCCATAAAACCAACATTGCTGAAAATCTTCATGAGACTTGGATAAATAACAAAAGCCATAAGCAATAAGCCAAGTAAAACTGTTACGCTGTACCAACCTAAAGTCTTAAGAATCTTAACAGCCCCTGCCGGGTCGTCACCAGCAACATCTATCAGCAGCGAAGAAATCAAACAGAAAACTCCTATCGGGGCGATGGCCATAATGTACTCGATAATCTTCATGATCAGTTCATTTAAAGAATTCATAAAACCAATCAGAGGTCCAGACAATTCTGCGCCGACCGAAAGTGTCGCAATGCCGATGATTATCGCAAAGAAGACAACCTGAAGCATAGCGCCATCCCCCATAGCTTTAAAAATATTTGAGGGAACCATATCCACTAAAGGCTGAAGTGGACCGCTTTTTTCAACCACTGCTGCACCACTCATTTTCTTTTTCAAAGATGAAGAGTCGATATTTTTCTGGACAATACTCTGTCTGGTTTTCTCATCCATCTTCTTACCCGGCTGAATAATGTTGACCAGAATCAAACCAATCGAAGTTGCCAGAATGGTTGTCACCAGATAAATCGCAATGGTCTTGCCGCCCAGCTTTGAAAGCTTTGATAGATCCCCGAGCTTAGCCACCCCAACAATCAGTGATGCCAGAACTAAAGGTATGGCAATCATTTTCAAAAGCTTAATAAAAATATCACCAAAAGGCTTAATCCAGTTTTGAGAAAATTCCGGATTCCCTCCAGCATTTATAAAAATCAGAGCAAATACTACACCGGAAATAATACTCAGAACTATCTGTAAGTGGAGTGGTAGTTTTAAAAGAAATTTCATAACAATCAGTGACCTGCGGCCTTCCCTTCTATTCTTCGTGGATCGGCATAACCATAGAAAATGCCATTTTCAATCATAATAGTTTCAGTACACCCCAGACTGCCGGATGTCTTTACATTATGCCCAAAACCTTTTAAAAGATTAATAGAATCTCCAGGATAACCTCTTTCTACATTTAAAATGTCCGGTAACCACTGGTGGTGAACCCTCGGAGCATTCGTTGCTTCAGCGATATTCATCTTAAAGTCAATAACATTAAGTACTAGCTGAAGGTTAGCTGTGATTATTTTACTACCGCCGGGACTACCGGTGACCAACCAGGGCTTTTTATTCTTTAAAACCATGACCGGCGTCATCGAACTTAATGGTCTCTTACCAGCTGCCACAGAGTTTGCTTCGCCGCCAATTAACCCATAAGCATTGGGAACTCCTGCCTTCGCTGAAAAGTCGTCCATTTCATTATTCAGTATAAAACCCAAACCCGGTATGATGATTCTCGAACCAAAACTGAAGTTTATAGTGTAAGTCAAACTGATAACATTCCCTTCTTTATCAGCAATCGAAAAGTGGGTTGTATCCGGGCTTTCATACGGAGCAGGCTTCCCCGGTAAAACCTCTGTAGAAGGAGTCGCTTTCAGCGTACTGATCTTTCGAGCTAAATCATTACTGTATTTCTTCGAGAGCAAACCGCTTACTGGAATATCGACAAAGTCCGGGTCTCCCAAAAACTTACTTCTATCGGCATAGGCCCTCTTCATACTTTCAGTCAAATAATGAACCGTTTGAGCAGTATTATGCCCACTTTGGCTGAGATCCCAATTTTCAAGAATATTAAGCATTTGAATGATGTGCACGCCACCTGAACTCGGCGGTGGCATAGAAAGGACTTCATGACCGCGATAAGTCCCCTTCACCGGCGGCATTACTCTCACTTTATAATCTGCCAGATCTTTGGCATTGATTGCCCCGCCATTTTGGCTAAAATAGTCGGCCATTAATTTAGCAACACTACCTGTGTAAAAACTATTCGGCCCCTCTTTTTGAAGTGCCCTTAAAGTCTTTGCCAAAGCATCTTGCTTAAGAATATCTCCCTGTTCCAGAGTTTTTCCTTGAGGATAAAAAATCTTCATGACCTCTGGACTCATAGAAAGCATCTTGCGGTATTTCTGAAAATCATAAGCCAGTCCAGCCGACACCGAAAAACCTTCTTCTGCCAATTTAATAGCCGGCCCAAGCATATCAGTATGTTTTAACTTACCAAACTTTTCTGACAAGTACTGTAAACCCGCAACTGTTCCTGGCACACCGCAGGCATCCAAAGAGAACTTTGATTTACTTGAAACTACTTCTCCGGCCTTATCCAGAAACATGTCTTTTGTTGCTGAAGCCGGAGCTGTCTCTCTGAAATCGATTGCATATGTTTTCCCAGTCGATGCTTCAAAATAGAGTGCAAAACCACCGCCCCCTATATTGCCGGCCTTAGGTAAAGTCACCGCTAAAGTGTAAGCTAAAGCCACCGCTGCATCTGCTGCATTACCACCACTCTTAAGAACTGCTACAGCTGCGTCCGTCGCAAAACCATCTTGCGAGACAACCATACCATTTTTTGAAGATACCGGGTGAAACCTTGCATCTGGATTTATAAGTGGCTGATCTGCCCAAGAACTGAAGATAAATAAAAATATAATTAAGGTGTATCGCACTATTCTATTCCTGACCAAGCTGTGATTTTCAATTCTTTGGCGCCCAATTAATCTAACTCTTCTCTAAGTCGACTGATCTCTTTCACAAGACTTTTCTTAACTCGTGCCCGCAGTTGATAAACAGAAGACTCTTCTAAGCCTAAAGCCTTAGATATTTCCTCAATACTTTTACCCTGTAAACTCATCTGAAAAACTTCGATTCCCTTACCACTGAAAGCCTGGGAAACTGCAGACATAGCTTTGTCTGCTAAAAAGTTTTCCCACTCTTCTTCTGCGATGCGATCAAGTTCCGAGCCACCACCAGAATGAATTTTCATTGAATCTTCCAACTTATCGAGAGTCTTTGATTTGTTGGCTCTGGATCTTAAAAAATTGCGAACCGAATTCGCCGTTACGGTACTCAACCAACCACGAAATCTGGTATTGGGGTTTTGCCGGTAATCCGGTAAGTGATTCCAAATCTTAAGAAGAACATCCTGATGAATATCTTTGCAGTCATCGGCAGAAATTCCCATGCGGCGAATTATCGCATAGATATACAGCTCATAGGACTCGACAAACTCTTCCCAGGCGACTCCATCATTCTGATTGCGAATGCGTTCAATAAGTGTCTGTCTCGTCTTGTCGTATTCCATAAGTTCCTATAAAATCCGGGTTCGCCGGCGGCTCGCCGGTAAAATATCTTCAAAAAATAGCACGCAAATTAAAAAAAGTTACAATTAAGTGTTCAAAAAACTGGCACTGCTGCATTTGATTAATGAATTGTAATTATAAAGGCGTGTTATGAAAGCGTTAAATTATTGTAGAGTTTTATTTTTCCTGATCATAGCTGGCTTCGTCCAGATGGTCACTGCTGATACTTCCAAACCAAATATTGTTATTATCTATGGCGATGACGTCGGTTATGGCGATGTCGGTGTTTATGGTTCTAAAATGATCCCAACACCAAATATCGATAAACTGGCTAATGGCGGCATTAAATTCACTGATGGTCACTGCTCAGCTGCGACTTGTACTCCTTCTCGTTTTTCCATGCTGACTGGTGTTCATGGCTTCCGTCATGGCGTAAGAATTCTTGCTCCGAACGCACCTATGGCGATACCGACTGATATTTTAACTCTTCCAAAGATGCTTAAAAAAGCCGGTTACGAAACTGCTGTAGTTGGTAAATGGCACCTTGGCTTAGGCGATGGCAAAACCCCAGTAGATTGGAATGGCGAAGTTAAACCAGGTCCACTTGAGCTTGGTTTCAATTACTCTTTCCTCCTTCCTTCAACTAACGATCGCGTTCCTTGTGTTTACCTTGAGAACTACCGCGTTGTTAATCTCGACAAAAACGATCCTCTATACGTGAATAAACTCCCTGAAGGTGCTACCAGCTCTACGGTTTATCCTGATGCCAGAAAGAATCCAGAAGCAATGACTTACTACAAGTCTACGCATGGCCATAATCACTCAGTGATCAACGGTATCGGTCGTATCGGTACAATGTGGGGTGGCAAATCTGCTCTTTGGAATGACGAAACTATGGCAGATGAATTTGTTAAACAAGCTCGTTCTTACATCACTAAACAGAAAGGTTCTGATAAGCCATTCTTCCTTTACTTTGCTTCACAGGACATTCACGTTCCACGTGCTCCACACCCAAGATTCCAGGGAAAAACTAAACTTGGTTACCGTGGCGATGCCATGGTAGCTTTCGACTGGGCCACTGGTGAAATTATGAATGCTCTTGAAGAAAATGGCATGACTGAAAATACCATCGTTATCTTCTCAAGTGACAACGGTCCGGTATATGACGACGGATACGATGACGGAACGACTGTTAAGACTTCTACGAAAGAATCGGATGGCGGTCACGATGGCTCTGGCCCATACCGCGGTGGTAAATACCAAATTTATGAAGGTGGTACTCGCGTGCCATTTATCGTTCGCTGGCCTGCAAAAATCAAAGCCGGCCAAACTTCAAATGCGATGATGAGTCAAATCGATCTACTTCACTCTTTCGCAAGTTACTTGAATGTCGATCTTGCTCAAGATGAAGCCATCGACAGCCGCGATACCTGGAAAGCTCTGATCGGTGAAGACAATGTTGGTCTTCCATATATGCTTCAAGAAGCTCGTGGTCTTGCAGTGAGAAAAGGCCCGTGGAAATACATCCCGGGTATGAAAAGAACTAAGAGATTACCGAACGGTAAAAAGAAACCGATCCAGGGAAAAGCTGAACTTTACAATCTTGTAGATGATAAAGGCGAGCAAAATAACCTGGCACAATCAAATCCTGAAGTCGCTCAGGAAATGCAAAAACTTCTTGAAGACCTTAAGAACTCAAATGGCGTTCGCTTCGAGTAAGTTTTAAACATTCCATTTTTCAAAGCCTCAACTTCGGTTGGGGCTTTTTTATTTCTTTTAACAAAAAGAAAAATCTCCTTCACCAAATATTCAGTTGCATTAAAGAGTTACATAAATATTTTAAACTTCTTAACAAAAAATTGGGCAAGCCTTCACGGCTTATAATTCATCTATAGGAGTGAGAATGAAGAAATCTTTCTTTATTATTTTATGTATATCTTCAAGTCTTATTTACGGACAGGCACCATTTGAAACTGGTCAAAAAAACGATATGGAGTTTCTCAAATCAATCATTTTGAGAATGGATCGAAAAATTGATCGTCTAACGAGAAAAGTTGATGCTCTTGAAAAGCAGCTCAAGGAAGAAGATGATTCCGATGAAGAAGTGTCCACAACCGGGTCATTTTTCACCTCTTTCACAAGGCGCTCGAATGGAGCAAATACTAAAGCTCTCAGCAAAATCAAATTAAAAAAAGACCCTACTGAAAGTGATGTCTTAGCCTATCTACAAAAAATATCTTTAGCATCAAATGGTCAAAACAGCTATTCTCCAAATGATATTCAGGTAACCTTACTTCAAAAGATTCCAGCTAAGTTTTTAGAACAAGTCGTCAACTATCAAGGACTACAGATCCACACCAACTATGCTTTGCCTCTTATGGTTAAAAAAGAACACAAAGACATCGTCATCCAGAACCTTATAAAAAGTCATTCTCTTATAAAGTCGGTCATTAAATTTGGCTGGATTGATGCGGCCTGGGAACAACTAAAGATGGGACTAAATTCCCAACAGCACCTACCAAGAGAATGGGTTACATGCATTCTTCAAAAAAACAAAGAAGATGGCAATAAAGCGATTATCAGTTACGCCTCCAGATCTATAAATCTAGAACTATTCAATACCCTAAAATATAGTAAAATTTCTCAAGAAGAGCTCAAAAAAGCAATACTTCAAAATTGGAAAATTAAGCAGTACAGCCACCAATGGGAGGCTTCTCAATCTGCTATGTGTGCCGTTCACTACGGACAGCTCGATGCCCTTGAAAGATTGATGAGACTACTAAACAGCACTGATCAAAATTCTACCTATCAGAAACAACAAGCTTTGCCAATTCTTATGAAACTTGTCCAATATCAAGGTGATATAACAGAGTGGTACAAAGCCAACAAAAGTAAAATTATTTTTGATGAAAGCTTAAAAAAGTTCATCGTTAAAGCATAAGTTTTCAGCTTAAGTTTGCCCCTACATAACATTTAAGCTCTGACATTCTGTTAGAGCTTTTTTATTTTTAGACATCCAAAAAACAAATTGCCTTGCGCTCCTAGAAATATGTAGGTGTGATTAGTTAAAATTAACTATAAAAATAGGTAGCTGTATGTCTCCACAAATTAAGGCGTTCTTCTTTATATTATGTTTTTGGGCAACATGCTCATTAAAGGCAGAAAAACCAAATATCCTTTTTATTCTTCTCGATGACCTCGGTAAAGAATGGGTCAGTACTTATGGGGCTCAGGAAATAAACACTCCTGTCATCGATAATCTCGCCAAAACCGGTATGGCCTTCTCGCGCTTCTATTCCATGCCTCAGTGCACCCCGACTCGTATTACTTTTATGACCGGGCAGTACCCTTTTCGTCATGGCTGGGTCAATCACTGGGATGTCCCGCGTTGGGGTGGTGGCTGCCATTTTGACTGGGAGAAAAATCCAAGTATTGCCAGAGTCATGCAATCTGCAGGATACAAAACTGCCGTTGCTGGTAAGTGGCAGGTTAATGACTTTAGAGTACAACCTGAGGCCATGGTTCATCACGGCTTCGATGATTACTGCATGTGGACCGGCTACGAAGCAGGGGTAAAAGCAAGTGCCCAACGCTACTGGGACCCATACATCCACACCAAAGAAGGCAGTAAAACTTATTCAGGTAAATTTGGCGAAGACATTTTTGCTGATTTCTTAATCGACTTCATGAAGCAAAATAAAGAAAACCCAATGTTCATGTACTATGCCATGTGCCTACCACATGGACCTTTGGTAGCAACTCCTAATGAACCGGACGTCAAAGACAAAATGGCCAAACACAAAGCAATGGTTCGCTATTCAGATTTCATTATCGGCAAGTTAACTAAGGCTCTCGATGAAATGAAGCTACGCGAAAAAACCATTGTCATCGTTACGACTGACAATGGTACTACAGGCTCCATATCTGGCAACAGAGATGGTAGAATGGTTAAAGGCGGCAAAATGAAAACAACTGAAAATGGCATCAATGGCCCATTCGTCGTTAATGCTCCTGGACTCGTTCCTGGTGGGAAAATGAATCATACACTTTGCGACGTTTCAGACTTACTACCGACTTTTGCAGAACTCGGCGGAGCCACACTTCCAAAAGATCACATTTTTGACGGTATATCATTTGCAGACGTTCTTCTTGGCAAAGCCGAAAAAGGACCTCGTACATGGAATATGTCCATGGGTGGTGGAAATCATGCCAAAAGAACTGAAAAAGGTATTCAGAATCGTTGGTACTACCGCGACCGGGTGATCAGCGATGGCAAATACAAGCTTTGGATATCGCCTGCTAAAAAACCGGTAAAATTAGTTGACCTTACCAAAGACCTTTATGAGAAAGAGAATCTCATTAACAACCCAGAATATGCCGAGATAGTCAAAACTCTTTTTGCCGCTGTAAAAAATAACTTCGAAAAAGACAACGAACCCATTTATAACCCGCTTAAGGAAGAAAAATGGGACGTAGCAATCAAAGCAAAAGCTGACGAATGGAAAGTCGGTAAGCCTGGAGACGAAATCAACTTTAAACCTGATGCGCAGGGTACAGGTGACAAAAAGAAATCTAAGAAAAAATAACCTGGGACCGCAGGCATCCTACCCGGCAAACGTATGGATCGCTAGGCTCTAGCCTGGCAAAAAAATCTCGGAACAACACGTTTCCAGCCCAGCATAAGACTACCTTCCCCTTCCCAAAAGAGCAGCTCAAAGGCTGCTCTTTTTTTATCCTCTCTGTAACGTTCTGTCTCGTTTCGACTTCTCTAAGAAAAATAGAGAGAATTATGAAATCCGCCTGCCAGAAATTGTTATCCTGCCTTATTCTGCTTTGTGCTTTTACACTCAAAGCCGAAAAGCCAAACATCGTTTTCATCCTTATGGATGACCTAGGCAAAGAATGGATCAGCTCTTATGGAGCTCAAGATATCGACACTCCTCACATTGATGCCTTAGCTCAAAATGGCATGAAGTTCACCAACTTTTACTCTATGCCACAGTGCACCCCGACTCGAGTGGCCTTTATGACTGGCCAATACCCATTCCGCAACGGCTGGGTCAATCACTGGGATGTCCCGCGCTGGGGTGGTGGCTGTCACTTTGACTGGGAGAAAAATCCAAGTATTGCCAGAGTCATGCAGTCTGCCGGATACAAAACTGCCGTTGCTGGTAAGTGGCAGGTTAACGATTTTAGAATTCAACCTAAAGCCATGGTTCACCACGGCTTCGATGACTACTGCATGTGGACGGGGTATGAAACAGGTAACCCTGCCAGTGGCAAGCGTTACTGGGATCCTTACCTTCACACCAAAAAAGGCAGCAAAACTTATGGGGACAAATACAGCGAAGACATCTTCTCTGACTTCCTCATCAACTTCATGAAAGAAAACAAAGATGATCCTATGTTCCTTTACTACGCCATGTGTTTGCCACACGGCCCGCTCGAAGCAACTCCCGATGCTCCGAACGCAACTGAGAAAGTGGACGTCTTCAAAGCCATGGTAAAGTATGCCGACAAAATCATTGGAAAAATCGACACCGCTTTAACAGATCTTGGCATTCGCGAAAATACCATTTTGATAGTTACTGCCGATAACGGCAGTACCGGCAGCATGCGAGGAACTATGAATGGTCGTATCGTTCATGGAGGTAAAACCAGAACAACTGAAAATGGCATCAACGGCCCATTTATCGTCAGTGCTCCAGGACTCGTTCCACAAGGCAAAACAAACAATACTCTTTGCGATGTGACTGACCTGCTCCCTACATTTGCAAAACTGGGTGGTGCACAACTTCCTGAAGATCATATCTTTGATGGGCTCTCCTTTGCCGATGTTCTTCTCGGCAAGACTGAAAAAGGTCCTCGTTCATGGAATATGTCTATGGGCGGCAAAGGCACCGTCATGAGTGACAAAGGCGTTGAAAATGTCTGGTACTTTAGAGATCGTGTAATATCAAACGGTAAATACAAACTATGGGTTTCGCCCGCTCGTAAACCGGTCAAATTGGTAGATACAACTAAAGACTTCTACGAAAAAGAGAATCTCATCCAAAACCCGGAATACGCCGAAGTGGTCAACACGCTTTTTGCCGTAGTAAAAAACCAACTCGAAAAAGACAATGACCCGAACTATACACCACTCAAACCACAAAAGTGGGACCTGAAACCAACCGTAAAAAGCCAGGAATGGAAATCAGGCAAACCTGGAGATATCATCGAGTATATTCCTGACGTTCAGGGTAGCAAAAAGAATAAGAAATAAATCTCTTCTCATAGTGTGATTGGCGCGGAAGTCTTCGGACTTCCGCTTTTTTATTAACAACTCCCTCTCTTACAACCTAATACACACTAAAAATATTCTCATTCCTCGAATTGACTAATATCTCAAAACAATTACTTTGTTGTGCTCAATATTACAATGAGCAAGAAAATCCAGGGTAAAAGGTGTATTAAAGGGACAAGAAAATATTGAAGGTGCAGTGTCACTTTCTGTATTATTCACTCGAAAATAAGTTCAAAAACTTTCATCCATATTAGATTTTCTTTAAGTTAACTATTTGAGGAACATTTAATGAATAACAACTTTAACTTGCTGAGGCTAATTACCTTTTTAATATTAGCTATAACAGCAAAACCTCTACTTTCCGAAACTCTCCCAACAACACCTGCAATTATTGATGGGAAGTACCAAATCTCGAATCTCGCTGAACTAAGATGGGTCTCAGAAACTCCTGATTCATGGGATAAAGACTTTGTGATTACGGCGGATATTGATGCCAGTGAAACTGCTAGTTGGAATAATGGCTTTGGGTTTTCACCTATAGGTAATAGTTCAGAAAGATTTACAGGGAATTTTAAAAGTGACAGTAATTTCACAATTGATAATTTAACGATTAATAGAGATGAAGAAAATTTTGTAGGCTTATTCGGTTACACACATGGAGCTTTAATAGACTCTGTAAACCTCACCAATACTGATATAAGTGGTTATTATTTCGTAGGGTGCTTAGTCGGCTATTCATATTCAAAGTCTATTTCTTCGATTCTAAATTGTCATGTATCGGGTAATTTGAATGGCACCAGGTACATTGGCGGACTGGTCGGATACTCCTACTCCGTTTCTTCATCATCTATAAAATTATGCTCTTCCTCTGCGACAATTTCGGGCAATGATTATATAGGCGGACTTGTTGGTTACTCATCTTCTACCATTATAGATAGCTGTGCTACTGGAAATATCACTGGTAATGATCGAGTCGGCGGACTAATCGGATATTCCTCATCAACATCCCCTTATATCAAAAACTGTTACTCTTCTGGAGATATCTCTGGAAATTCAAATATTGGTGGACTCATCGGATACTCCTATAATCCAGTGATAAACTGTTACTCTTCTGGAGATATCTCTGGAAATTCAAATGTTGGTGGGCTCATCGGCACCTCTTCTAGATCTTTCATAAAATACAGTTATGCTTCGGGCAGTATTTCAGGGCAAAATACAGTCGGGGGACTTATAGGCTACTCTAATAGTACTATTACAAACAGCTATTTCGATAATTCACTTCCTGATAATCCGACAACAGGAGTTGGCCGAGGGGATTCCACTGGCGTCGAGGGACTAAGCTCTTCAGAATTAATGATGCAAAGCTCATTTATAAACTGGGATTTCTTGAACATTTGGGGTATTTCCCAAAATCTGTCTAAACCTTACCTACTTTGGCAATCTGAAGAAATTTTAATCGCAGGAATCGCTGATAGCGTCCTTAATACTTTTACGTTTACTCTTTCTAATCAATATCCAATTCTCGAAAATTATGAATACAGCCTGGATGGTGGCTTGAGCTGGCAGACATGCAATGGAAGCGTTCTAAATAACCAATTTACGATTAATGTTGGCGACCTATTTTATCCAATAGGTCAAGTTAAAGTTCGAATTAAGAGCTTAACCAGTGGTCTCCCATCCAAAGCTATACATAACCTACTTTCTTTCCGTAAAAGTAATAATTCCTCACCATTACCAGAAACCGTGAATGACACTCATGGAGTTGATACTTTTAGTTTTATCACAGCCCCTGGTTTTGATGCTCTCGACCATGAATATAGTTTAGATGGTGGATTAACATGGCAAAACTGTTCAAGCAATGTCATCTATGTTGGTTTTCGAAATATTAATGCCGGTGATTTACATGTTAAACTTCGCGAGTTTGAATCTGATACTATTACTAATGATAGTAACTTTACCTTTAATGAAAGTATGGCATCTGATTCCTTTTCAACTGGCAATGGTACTGAATTATCCCCTTTCGAAATAAACAGTCTATCTGATTTACGATTACTTTCTGAAAGCTCAGATTATTGGGATAAGCATTTCCTTTTAACGGCAAATTTAGATGCTCGTGAAACCACTGTTTGGAACGAAGGAAAGGGGCCCACACCAATAGGCGACAATGATATTAGATTTACTGGCAGTTTGAGAAACTTAGGCAACTATAAAATAGACAATTTAACGATTAACCGCCCTGATGAATCCTATATCGGGCTTTTTGGCCATGTGCACTCAGCTTACATTGACTCCATAACTTTAACAAACGTCTCCATCAAAGGTAAAAACTGTGTAGGTTCCATAATCGGTCTTTTTACAGATGACACAACCCTTTCAAACAGCTTTGCTTCTGGAAATGTCTTTGGTGAAAGTAATGTAGGGGGACTCACTGGTTACCTTCGTTACAGGTGTGTTATTTCAAACAGTAGCACTTCTTGTCGTGTCACAGGCACTAGGAAGAGAGTAGGAGGACTTGCAGGGAGTTGTTTAAACGATAGCACAGTATCTAAAAGTTTTGCTTCCGGAGATGTCTTTGGTGGGGAACTGTCCGGAGGACTACTTGGCAGTACATCCTGGGATGCAACGATAACTGAAAGTTATGCTTCTGGAGATGTCTCTGGCTCCACATATGTTGGCGGATTAGTTGGATTATTCGGTCATGATTGCAGTATTACTACTACTTATGCTGCGGGAAGGGTTTCTGGTACTCAATACGTCGGCGGGCTCGTAGGAAGTGCGTCATCATCATCCAGTATTTCTAAAAGTTTTTATGATAGTTCTTTACCTGATAATCCAGTCTCTGGTGTTGGCAGTGGAAGCTCCACAGGAGTAGTTGGGAAAAGCTCTAATCAATTGAAGCAGTTTTTGACTTTTACACACTGGAATTTTTTGAACACTTGGGGCATTTCTGAAAACCATACGAAACCATATTTACTGTGGCAAACAGAACAAAAATTAAGCCAAGGAGCCGTTGATAGTGAACTGAACACTTTTACATTTAAACTGGATAGCAATCACCAAAATCTAACTGAATATGAAATCAGTTACAATGGAGGTATTTCCTGGAATACCTTAAACGGTAGCGTCAGTAATAATATAGTAACGATTAATGTCGGTGATGAATACTACGATACTGGTGAAATAATCATAAGGATAAAAGAATTATCTCAAGGTCTGCCATCAGTTGGTATAAGAAATAAAAGCCAGTTTCGTAAAAACAACCTGCACTTTCCTACCGGTGGGACCGTAGATGATGATGCTAACTCTTTTACATTTAATTTAGCTCAAGGATTTAGTGCGGAAGACCATGAATACAGTTTAGATGGTGGTTCAACATGGTTAAATTGTGCAAGTAATGTCATTGATGTTGGCTTTATCAACATAGAGGCGGGTGATTTACAACTAAGGCTACGTGAATACGAAACAACTATCCTCACAAATAATGAAGTTTTCACCTTTATTGAAACTACAGCTGCTACCGCTTTTACTTCTGGGGAAGGTACTGAAGTATCACCTTATGAAATAAACAGCTTAGCTGAATTGCGCCTACTTTCTGAAGACTACACCTTTTGGCAAATGCATTTCGTTTTGACTGCAGATATTGAAGCCGGGGAATCTGTTTCATGGAATAATGGTGAAGGATTTTCTCCAATTGGCGACACTTATGATCCGTTTACTGGAAGTTTCAAGAATAGTGGGAATTACACAATTAAAGGTTTAACAATGAACCGCCCCTGGATGGATAATGTAGGGTTCTTCGGTAGCATCGATTCTGCAATCATAGAACAGATCGGCTTAGAAGACATTTCAGTAACAGGTAGAAGTAGTGTTGGAGGTCTTGTTGGTAATTTAAATTTCAGTAATATTTCCAGGTGTTTTGCTACAGGTAACGTGAATGGTCTTAATGATCCGCAAACATCTTCAGGAGGATATAACATTGGTGGATTAGTTGGCTTTAGTTCAAGTAGCTCTATTAACAATTCATATTCTAATGTCAATGTGCATGGTTATCATGAAGTTGGTGGATTAGCTGGAGCTACTTTAGAAAGTAAAATCCTAAATTCATTTTCAACAAGCAGCCTTTCTGGCAATTATCGCGTTGGTGGTTTAGTTGGCTTTTCAAGATTTTCAAATTTTGAAAACTGCTATTTTACTGGAAATATAGATTCTGATCGAGATGCAGGAGGTTTACTGGGATTATCCTACGACTCTACTCTCTTAAACACTTATGTATCTGGAAGCATTAGTGGTGAGAGCAAAATTGGTGGTTTAATTGGTGCTTCATTCAACAATAGTAGTGAAAGTAGCTATTTTAACAACTCTATAGAAGGGAATCCAACATTGGATGTTGGGTATGGTGATCCAGCTGGAGGAGAAGGTAAAAGTACAGAAGAATTAATGATGCAGAATACTTTTGTCGGTTGGAACTTCACTACTACTTGGGGGATCTCAGAAGGTAGCACCAAACCATATCTTCTTAGGCAAGATGCTCCTGATGCTCCTGATGCTCCTGATGCTCCGACAGATGGAGTCGTTGAAAATATCTCTGACACTTTCAGTTTCGTTCTAAATCCATCCTTTTCAATCGATCAACATGAATACAGCCTAGATGGCGGTTCAAACTGGGCTGATTGTCAAAGCAATATTATTTCCGTGGGAAATATTGATCTAGCAATAGGTGCTCTTCAAGTCCGTATTAAAGCAATCGGAAGTAGTCCATCTTCAGCAGTTCTTAGCAATGAACAAGCATTTACTCAAGTATATGACCTAATAGTCGAGAATGGCTCTGGAGATGGAAGCTATACCGAAGGTTCAATAGTGAATGTTACTGCAATAGTTCCAGTAGGCTACCACTTCGTAAACTGGTCTGGAGACACAGAGAATATTTTTAATACAAGTAATTCTCCAACATCAGTAACCATGCCTGCATCTGCCATTACCATTACAGCGAATGTTGCGATAAATACTTACACTGTTACTTTCGACGAAGGTCTCAATGGTACTTATAGCGGTGGAGGAGCTCTTACTCAAACGGTTGATCATGGCGACTCAGCATTAGAGCCAACTATAATGGCAAAGCCAGGCTATAAATTTACTGGTTGGAGCACTGTATTTAATAATGTAACTTCAGACCTGACAGTAACAGCCCGGTATTCTATTATTGTGGGAGTTACGCCAACAACACCTGCAATTGTTGATGGGAAATACCAAATCTCAAATCTAGCTGAACTAAGGTGGGTCTCAGAAACTCCTGACTCATGGGACAAAGATTTTGTGATTACGGCGGATATTGATGCCAGTGAAACTGCTAGTTGGAATGGAGGCTTAGGGTTCTCCCCTATTGGAATTGACTTCTCAAATTCCTTTAAAGGCAGCTTTTTAAATAAAGATGCGTTTGCAATAAGTGGTTTAACTATCAATCGCCCTGAAAATGATTACATAGGTTTATTTGGTTATTTATCATCAGCCGTAATTAAATCTATAATTATAAATAATGCGTACGTCCAAGGAAATAGATATGTTGGTATTCTTTCGGGTCAATCCTCTTGGAGCGACTTATCAAATTGTAAAGTTTATGGCAACTTGGCTGGCACCTACATTGTTGGTGGATTAATCGGTACTGCTTATAGTAGTGTTATATCGCATAATGAAGCATATGTTGATGTTATAAATAGCTCATCTTCATACACTGGAGGATTAATTGGTCATTCTACTAATAGCACAGTAAAAGATTGCCATACATCTGGCAACATAACAGGATCATCATATCATACCGGTGGATTAATAGGGTATTTATACGGCAATATATCCAGATGCTATTCACATGCTACCGTATCAGGTATATATAATGTAGGTGGCCTGATAGGATATTCTTATGGTGATATCTCCAAATGTTATTCTTCAAGCGAGGTTTTTGGGACATCTAGTATTGGTGGATTAATTGGTGAAAAAGCATCCGGCACAATTTCAAGTTGCTACTATAACAGTACTCTAGTTACGGGTTCTAATACAGGAATTGGAAGTGGCACGTCATCTGGAGTAGTAGGCAATACAACTGATGAATTGATGAGCCAAAATACATTTTCAGAATGGGACTTTGAGTCTATTTGGAAAATTTCATATAATAAGAAACCTTATTTCCTTTGGCAAGCTCAAGATATATTAGAGGCTGGTATTGTAGATAATACATCAAACACCTTTACTTTTACTCTATCTGAGTTTTACACTTCTATCAACGACTATGAATATAGCCTAGATTACGGAGTCACATGGTTACATCTAGATGGTGAAAATATTGACAACGTACATACTCTGAATGTAGGTGATAATTACTATGCGACTAATCAAATTCAAATTCGGGTCAAAGTTACAGGAAATGATCTTCCTTCAAAAACTATAAGCAATCAAAGCCCCTTTTTTATTACCAATAGTTCATCACCAACTAATGCTGTTATTAATGATGAAGAGGATACGTTTAAGTTTACCTCTGCGACTGGTTTTAGTGCTACCGACCATGAGTACAGCTTGGATGGCGGTATTAATTGGTATAACTGTACCAGTGATACAATTAAAGTGTTATTCCTAAACATAGATGCTGGCAATTTACTGGTACGACTGCGCGAATTTGAATCTATCCCTCTTTCAAACACCATACCTTTTACATTTGAGGAAACAACTGCCGCAGACTCGTTTTCTTATGGTGATGGAACTGCTGATAATCCGTATAAAATTAATAATTTATCTGATTTGCGTTTACTTTCTGAAAACTCATCTTTCTGGGATAAACATTTTATTATCTCGGCAAATATCGACGCTCATGAAACTGTTATGTGGAATGACGGTCTAGGATTTTCACCAATTGGGAATAGTAGTATAAAATTCTCTGGGACATTATCCCAAACTGACTCTTTTACACTTACCAAACTATTCATTGACCGTCCGAATCAGCAACATGTTGGTTTTATTGGATACGCATTAGATGCTGCTGTTGGAGGCATCAACCTACAAGATTCTTCTATTATAGGTAAACACTATGTTGGAGGCATAATTGGTTATGCCTCTAGAACAACTCTTTTGGATTCGTATTGCTCTGGTTTGATCAGAGCCATAAATGATGTTGCTGGAGGATTAGTAGGGATAAATAGTCATGGAGCAATTATCGATTCATCAGCAGCTGCTCAGGTTACGGGAGATAATTATATCGGTGGCCTGGTAGGTATTAATCAACAGTATTCATTCGTTTCTAATTGTAGTGCATCTGGAAATACTACAGCTTCTAATGAAAATGCAGGCGGATTAACTGGAACAAACCATGCTGCAAAAATTAGTCAGTCTTTCGCATCAGGTACAGTTACAGCACTTAAAAATGCAGGTGGATTAACTGGTAAAAATTCATATGTGGCCTCCATATTTCATTCCTTTTCGACCGGAAATGTTGTCGCAAACGATTCTGCTGGAGGCTTAGCTGGCAGTAATATCGACAACTCTAATATTAAGCACTCTTACACAATAGGAAATGTAAGCGCTTTAAATAATAGAGGTGGATTAATTGGAGTATTCAGTAGTGGAATAATTAACAATTGTCTATTTGATATAGAGAGAACAGGAGTGACTTCTCATACTGGCAATGACCACGACCTTGAAGGAATCTTTGGGTACCCGACTTCTCAAATGCATATGGAACAAACAAACTCTAACCACGACTGGGATATCAATTATATTTGGGAAGTATCAAACGATTACCCTGTTCTTGCAGTAGAAGAAGGAATAGCTGCAGAAAAGCCCACTAAAGTTGACAATACATATCAAATCTCTAATTTAGCTGAACTTCGTTGGTTATCTGAAAACCCGCTTGTTTGGCACGAAAATTTCCTATTAACAGCTAACATAGATGCTTCTGAAACAGCTAATTGGAATAGGAAAGAAGGCTTTTCTCCTATTGGCAATGGCCGCTATTTTTCCGGAAGTTTTCTTAACTCTGAAACATATGTCATCTCTGGTATTGAAATATGCCGTGAGGGCCAATTTTCAACTGGTTTTTTCGGGAGCACCAAAAAGGCTACTATTTCAAACTTAACTTTAGAAGCAGGAAACGTTATTGGAGCCATTTATACAGGTGGGTTAATTGGCTACTCTTATAAATCAATCATATCGGACTGTCAGACCTCTATGAATATTAATGCTATGACTCTTGGTGGCGGCTTAATTGGTTATTGCGTCGAATCAAATATTAATGATTGCTCTTCTTCCAGTATAGTCTCATCAACTTATAAATCTGGAGGTCTTATAGGAGATGCGGAAGACTCTGAAATTCTGAGGTGTTTTGCTGTAGGAAATGTATCTTCTGGAAAAAGAGCTGGTGGTCTTATAGGTGACATAGCTGGAACAACTGTTAAGCAGTGCTTTGCTAAAGGAAATGTATCTTCTTTTAATGCTGGTGGTCTCATAGGATATGCATATTTCACTAGCAGTATTTATGATTCCTACTCTACTGGAACAATAACAGGCTCTAGTAGTGGTGGATTTCTAGGAAAATCTTTTAGTGCATATGTTGAAAATTGTTACTCTAACGGACTAGTTTTAGATAATGATGCTGGAGGATTTTTAGGAGATTATTCAGGAAGAACCTTTGTAAATACTTTTTATAATAATGAAACCTCTGGTAAAGAATTTGGTACAGCCTCTGGTAATATTTCTGGTATCAATGGGCTAACATCATTAGTTCTAGAATCTAAAAATACGTACACGGATGCAGATTGGGACTTCACCGATGTCTGGTTTATAGTTCCAAATAGCTTTCCTCAGCTAAGAGGATTTCCTTCAAAGGTTACTATCAATTCAAGTAATAACTTAGATATAATCGCTGATAGTAGCACTTCACTAGGAGAATCATTTACTTTCACTGTGAATGCTGAATCTGGGTATTTAGTAACCAGTATTACGATCAATGGCCAGGTTATTTCAATTCAACCAAATTCATCAGTTACCTATACTATCGATATTGTCAGTGGAGACTTGGACATCTCCGCGAATGTAGAAATCATTCAACCAAAACCATTTGTTGGCCTTATTGAAAACCTGAGCGATGAATGGAAAACTATAGAACTACCGGAAGACTATCTAAATCCAGTGATAGTAACAACACCAATTACAAATACCTCTTCGAGCCCAATTATAACGAGAATGTCTAATGTCACTAACAACAGTTTTGACATCAAAGTGCAAAGAGTGGATTCAAGTATTGAAAACCCCGGACAATTCCAGGCAACATACTTTGTGGTTGAAGAAGGTGTTTATAATGAAACTGATCATGGCATAAAGCTCGAAGCCTTTTTACATGACTCAAATCAAACCGCCGGTAAAAACAACTGGGTAGCAGACACTATTAATCCGTTCACTGCTTTTACATCTCCTGTTCTTTATGGTCAAGTCATGAGTAGTAATGATGATGACTGGAGTGCATTTTACGCTTATGGATCTTCAAGAACAGAACCTGTAAGTGAAGGAAACTACAACATCGGTAAACATATCGGTGAAGACCCTGCAACTGATCGCAATCATGAAACTCTTGGAGTAATTATTGCTGAGTCAGGAATTTGGGAACTAAACGAAATGTTATTCTCTTTTTCTTTGAGTGAGGATTCTGTGGATAGTATTCAAAATTCAGGAGTCAGTCTACCGGTAAATTCTGGTAATCTATCTATCGCAACACTAAACGGACTCGATGGTGGAGATGGTGGATGGGCTATTTTATTAGATTCAGCAAATGCCAGCTCTGGTAGTTTACAATGTGCAATTGATGAAGATACTTTTGGTGATACAGAACGCGCTCATACAACCGAACAGGTTTCGATTTTAACAGCAAAGGTTAATTCGCTGCCAAAGATTAATACAGGCGTGATTGATTTTGTTGATCATCAATGGCAAACAATCGAACTACCAGAAACTTATACATCAATGGTTGTAGTTGTCACACCTGTGTATGATTCACACTCAGTTCCACTTGTACCAAGAATCAAAAATGCTTCAGGAGATAATTTTGAAGTAAAAGTTCAAAGAGCCGATGGCACTGATGATCCTGTGGAGCCAATTAGAATAACTTACTTTGTCATTGAAGAAGGCGTTTATAACGAGACTGAACATGGAATTACTATGGAAGCTGTGAAATATAAATCTTCTGTAACTGACAATTCTTCTTCATGGAAAGGCGAACAACAAAGCTTAGCTAATTCATATAGTCAAGCAGTCGTCTTAGGTCAAGTAATGTCCAATAATGACAGTCGTTGGTCTACATTCTGGTCAAGCGGCTCAAACCGTAAGGATGTTCCATCTGTAACTCTTCATACTGGAAAACATGTCGGCCAGGATCTGGAAACAGATCGTTTGAGCGAGACCTTGGCTTATGTAGTCTTTGAAGCGGGTTCTTACAGCATCGATTCTTCAACTGTTACAATTGGTCTTGGAGGAGATACCATAAAAGGCCTGGACGATTCACCGACAGCTTATGATCTTGAATGCAATTTTGCAATTCTAAGTCAGTCTGCAATGGATGGAACTGACGGCGGATGGGCTATCCTCAATGGTCTGGAAGGTTCTATTGATGGCTCATTGAACATTGCCATCGATGAAGATACAATTGGCGACCTAGAACGTAAGCACACAACAGAACAAGTAGCTTACATCTTAGTCAATCCATAAATAAAAAGTTTATGCCTCTAGAAATTTCTAGGGGCATTATATTTGTTACTCCACAAAAGTTATACTCTGCTTTGGCAACCAGCATTTGCTGCCATCGAGTAGCTCCACGTAGAGCCAGCTGTCGCGAGTTTCGAGGATAGAAAATTCCGTTCCTGAGTGAAGTGGAGTCATGAAGGCCGGTTCATATATGTGACCATTTCCCTGGCGAGCCATGACTTCTTTTTCGGTGATAACACCATCGACATCATTATTGAAGCCACTGGCTGTCATGATCAATGAAATCGCCATGATAAAACCAAGAATAGCAGAAACCAACACTCCTTTACAAAGGCCTTCTTTCTTGTGGAACATACCCCAGCCGATAAAACCCCAGAAAAGGATGTGTAACAGACCAAAGAGAATTGCTCTGGTCGATAGATTCCAGGAATGCCAGAAGAAAACAATCCCGAGAGCTTTATCCATAAAAGAGTCTGGCAATTCATCGATAACCTGCGAACGGACAAATTTTAGATTGTGAATGACAGCGCTATTTCCCGGATCAAGTCGCAATGCTTTTTGATAATTTACAATGGCATCCCCCAAGTCACCCGCAAAAAAACAGGCATTGGCCGTATTGGTGAAAAGCTCGGGTGAACTGTAACCTTTTTCATCGATCAAAAACTTGTAGTTCAGAATAGCCTCTTTGTAGAGCTTCTGAGATTTATCCGGATCACTCAAAGCTGCTTTCCCAGCCTCTTCAAAAAGGTCATTAGCTTTTTGTAAACGAGCCGAATCATCAGCAAATACAGCCGAACAAAGAATTAAGAATGAGAATAGAAACTTAAGCATTGGCCATTCTCCCTTTCAGAGAGTTAATCACCTTTTCGGCTTCCGTCTTGAGCTGCCCGGTATCTACCGAAGCTCCTTCGCTGAATCGCCCGCTATCGAAAGACAGGTAAAGCTTTTCCAGCGCAGTATTTTTCTCAAAGCGCTCAACAACTTCAGCGTAAGTATGAGCATCTTCAACAAGGTTTAAGCTATCCGCCACAAAAGTTCTGACGGCAGATTCAATATCGCGAACAGTCTGAGCCGATGCCATCTTTTGACGGTAATTTTTAAATGCAAATTTCTTCCTGGCAGCAACTGGATCATTTAACTTTAAACGAGTCTCTGCAGTCATCATCAGAAAGATCAAAAAAAGTACTGGAGGGGCAACAAAAGAAAGAATCAATAAAGGGCTGACGACCTGCTGTTTCTTCAGAGCTTCAAGAGATAAAGAATTGTGATGAATCCCATCTTTGTTCTTCTCTAATTTATTCTTCAAAATCTTGCCACCACTTAAATCAGCATCAAATGCCGTCACTGTTTTTGCCGGTTTTACCGTCAAGGAAATGGGTTTCGTTTGAGCTATTCCATAAGTCTCCGTTTGCGGATCAAAATAAGGAAGGCGAATAGCCGGGATTTCAGAGACATCTGTTCTCAATGGTCGCACTGTTCTCAAAAAGATCTTTTTCTTCTCTTCAATACGTCCGGGAGACTGACGGGATGGTATGGCAAAATTGCGATTAAAGGCCAATTGTTCGCCCAATTCCGGCAGCTCTGGAATTGAAGGGTACTCATGACCACTAACGATAATCTTCATACTAACCGGAGCTCCAGCTTCAACTATGGCCGGTTCTGCGTCAACAGCAATTTCACACTTACCGACCAGTCCATTAAAATCTGCTGGCTTGCCTGCGGATGGAAGATCTTTTACAGTCAGTTTGATTGGCGCTGAAGCCGCAAAGTACTTGTCGTATTGCTTGCCTTCGACTTCCTCAAAGAAGTTATTATTGAAATGACTCGGATACTGAGGCTGCCAATTGCGACGATTCGAAGTCTGTTTTGGCGGTGGGGTAAATGAGGCCAGGAAAGTGGCCGGTTTCAATTCAATTTCACCTGCGACTGTTGGAATCAAAATCTTCTTGAAAGTAATCATATCGACTGACTTTTCCCCAAAAGCTTTTTTACCTCGCAGGGCTATAATACGGGTATTTGAAACAGGCAAACCAATACTATTTTTATCACCAGAGTTTGGAGCATAGTGCGTATTGTAAGCTCTGAAAGCATAGTGCGTCATGAACGGGTAAGTTATATCCACCGC
>JAKVBD010000229.1 GCA_022446985.1 Lentisphaerales bacterium | reverse complement strand
CTCAGAATGATCAGAAACCTTTATCGTTATGAACGCATTGGTAAAAGAATGACTCCTGAAAGCAGACTTAAATTGCGTCAGGAGAAAGTAAGCCCTTTAATCAATGAATTTTTCGGCTATATCGAGAACGAAATGCTCACTGGACCAATGATTCTCCCCAAATCTGGAATTGGCAAGGCACTCAATTATACGATCAAATTAAAAGAAGCTCTGAAAACATTCCTGCAAGATCCACGCTTGGAGCCGGATAATGGCGAAAGTGAAAGATCAATTAGACCATTAACTATCGGTAGAAAGAACTGGCTCTTTGCTGGAAGTAAAAATGGTGGTGACGCAACCGCTACATGGGCATCAATTATTCAGACATGCAGAGCTAACGACGTCGACCCATTTGAGTACATCTCTGATGTTCTTAGAAAAATAAATGGCCATCCGGCAAATAAAATCGAAGAGCTTTTACCTCACAACTTCAAAAAGTAAGGTTCATTTGACGCTTACTTTGATTTTGCATAAAAGTATGGTCGATATAGCTTATGGAGCTTAGACCAAAACCCAGACTGTCGCGTGGTTTCTGTACCGTATAACCCATGAAATTTCGGTGAAGTTCTTTATTTTTATAAGCTATCGCCAATTCATCATTTTCTTTGGCAAAGTGGTCCATGGCAATATCGGTATAGCCATTTTCTTTAAAGTAGGCTCTGGCTTCAAGAAAGAGATTAAACTTTAGATCTGTACTTGGTAAGTCTTCAGCTTTAATCAATGTATGATGATTTATGATATTTGGTAAATGGGCAAATGAGTAAAGAGCAATTCGGTCTGGAGACAGAACTTTTGTTTTGTTTAAAGTTGCTATGAAAGAACTTAAAGATTGTTTAGGAAGGCCATAAATCAGATCGAAATTGATTGACTTAAATCCTATGAAACGACATAAGGCAACGAGATCTTCAATCATCTCAAATGGTTGAATACGGTTTATTGCTTTCTGGACCTTTGGGTCGAAAGACTGAATTCCCATACTTATACGATTAAAGCCAAGCTTTTTATAGAGATAAATTTGTGATGTCTGCGTGGTTCTTGGGTCGACTTCTATAGCAATTTCACCATCATAGTCCACATCGAAGCACTCATCTATTTTATCAAGAAGAGCAATAGTTTGTTTGTCGGTTAGAAAGTTAGGAGAGCCACCACCCCAGTGAAGTTGTTTAACTTTGATTTTTTCACCGAGAATTTGGCTAACCTGTTCAATTTCTTTGATGAGATACTTTACGTACTTTTCTGAATGACTTTTTAGCTTTTTTATAATGGTGTTACAGCCACAGTACCAACATAGCTTTTCGCAAAATGGAATATGTATATAGAGGGCGATGCCATTTTGTACTTTTAAAGTTTTGACCTTTTGTGCATAAGATTCTTGAGTAAGATTGTCGCGCCATTCTGGAGCAGTGGGGTAAGAAGTATAACGTGGAACAGTGACGTTATATTTGTTTAGTAGCTTGAGAGATATTTTGGAGTTAGTCATTGGTTCCCGCCAATTTTTGGAGACCCTAAAGTCTCCCATAGTTATTTAGAATGTGTAGATTAAGTCTACCGTAATTCTTTCGTCGAATAGGCCATTGTCAACATCGGTTAGTGGAGTCTCATAGACACAACCAGCCGTTAAGTTGTCCGTTAGGCGATAACGGAAGCCAAAGGCCCAATTTAGGTAGTTTTCACCTTCAGAGTCGGCAGTACCTAAGTTGCCAATGTCGACAGCATCAAGACTGTTTTGGACTGTATTGACATCCAGAGTAGCACCGCCTTTTAGATCGACATCGTAAGGGCCGCCGTCTCCACTTGCCAGGATATGGCGCCAATTAAGTTCTATCAGTGGGTAAAAGTCACCAATCTTACAGTCAACGTGAAGGCTTGTATGAGAAAATGTGCTGCTTTGGTCAGAATTGGCCGGCAGTTGGAAGCCCTGATAACCTATGAAGTGCAAATCACCAAAACCTTTGGCAAAAGATGCAAATGGATTAATGATTGCGCTGTGTCCACCTTGCATGATATTTTTATCACCAGTTGGAATTTCAATGCGAAGACCAAGGGTTAAGATTGCCAGATTTTCGTAATCAAGGTAAGGAGACCATTTGACACCAAAAGCAAGATCCGCAAAGCCGTCTTCTGTTTCCAGGGTATCGTCAAACTTCATGCGAGCGTAGCCATCTTTAGTGGCAATGATACTGAAGCGTTCATTGACCGCATAGCGCAGTTGTAATGCTGTCACTTGTAGAGTGCCATCAAGCTTTAGTTTTGGTATTGCAATGTCTGTCTGGACTTCATCATGAAGCTTTTGATGAATGTGAATGAGGCGAGCTTCAGTTGTATGGAACGGAGATTCGAAATAGATCGGGTTCGATGCCGGCGCGATAAAATCGTTGAAGTTCTTATCCTCGGCTTGAGCAGTTACAAGACCGAATAGGCTTAGTAGTGTAAGACCTAGCTTCTTCATGGTATTCCTTTGTTTTACTAAAAATTTGAATATCTTCAGGCAACTTAGGTGCCATGAAAGGTTATAGGTTTATAACTTTTTATAAATGAATGCTTAACAAAGCGATATTTTTTTTGACGGGAAAGGTAATATCCAGTATCGGAAAGCTTTTTATGATCTTAAGAATCTGTACAGGACAGGCTTCTGCGGCTTTATTCAGGTCATTTAAATCTTCTGAAAAGCCTTCGGTATAGTGGGAGTTTTTGTGCGTATTTGTGATTGAAAGCCGGGGAGCTAGACCGTCGCTGGACATTTCTCAACATTGAGGCGCTTGCTCAACGCAAAGGCCACAGCCAATACATTCCGGTCTTTTTTGTGTTGAATCTTAAGCATCGACATATTTATAGATTTAATCGTTACGGCGGACTTCCTCAGGAACTTTAAATGAAAAGAGGTCATCACGCTTAGCGGTTTCTTCGACACATTCTTCTACACCTAGTTCATACGCTGTCAGTTCAACAACACCAGTTGTTTCTCCAATGATTAAGAAGTCTTCACCTTTACCTATGCTTTGAGCTTTTACTTTGGCTTCAGCAACGCCAATTATTTCCATAAAAGCCAGTTACATTTCCGACAAGTACCTTGCGGCGAGTCGCTTTTGAACCATAAGTTTCAGAGCAGCCTTGTTCTTTACCGAGGTAATAACCTGAAGATAGTCCGCGATTGTAAACTTGTCGTAATTCTTCGTAGAGTTCAATTATAAAGTCTTTGTTATAAGTATTAGCATATACCGCATCAACAGCTTTACGATAGGCGCGGATTACAGTCGCGACATACTCAGGTGAACGACCTCTGCTTTCCAATTTGAGAACCGATATACCAATCTTGAGGATTTGGTCTATGAAGTCGATTGTCGATATGTCATTTGGCGGCATGATGAAGTTATTGTCTACCACCATCTACTTACCGGTATCTTTACCAGTAACGATATATTCTTTGCGGCAATTCTGTTCGCAGGCTCCATGGTTTGCCGAAGCATTACTGGTAAACAGACTCATTCTACAGCGACCGGATACAGCAACACAAAGTGCACCATGGGCAAAAGCTTCGAGTCCTGTAGGCTCGCCACTTATACCGCGTAGGTCATTAGCTTGCATTTTTTCATAAATACTTTGAATTATCGTGAGGTTTAGCTCACGGGCTAAGACAATGCGGTCACAAAATTGAGCATAAAACTTTAGAGATTCGTAGTTAGAAATAGACAGTTGAGTAGATATGTGAACTTCAAGTCCTCGTTCATTCGCTGCTTGTACAGCTGCCATATCTGCGACGATGACACCATCGACATTTTCTTTTACGGCAACATCCATGAGCTTTTTCATAAGAGTCAGGTCATGTTCGTAGAGAAGAGGATTCAGGGTGAGATAACCTTTCATGTTGTACTCACGACAGGTATTCATAATTTCCGGTAAGTCATTTTAAATGAAAGCTTTTTCGAGTTCTGGCTCTCATACTTAATTGTGCTAAACCAAAATAAACAGCATCTGCACCGTTTTGGCTGGCTGCTCGTAAAGACGGGTAGCATCCTGCCGGAGCGAGTATTTCAACATCTTTCTCTTATCTAGATATTTGCCGGAAGTCTTCAATGGGTTGAAAACTGAAAAACGCGATAAGTATAAGGCTCATAGTTGATTTTAGTAATTTAAT
>JAKVBD010000228.1 GCA_022446985.1 Lentisphaerales bacterium | reverse complement strand
GGGTGAATAGCAATGGAGCGAGTTGCTGCCAGAGTCTTTGAAACCCCGCGATTAATCGCTTTCCAGCTCTTGCCGTGATCAGTCGACTTCAATACACCGGCATGCGTTGTCCGAGCCAGTAGGATATTTGGCTGACTATGACTTTGGATTATTGCAGAAATACGGCGCTTGGTGTCCACCTCTTTTTTCGTCGGAAAAATCCGTGGCACATAGAAAGCTCCAGGCTCAATTTTTATCTGGTCAATAGTTGCATGATAAAGGGCGGTATCGCCCGGTTTGGTTATATAGGTCATGCCAACGTGAACATCTTTACCAAAAATACCAACACGCTTGTTCACGCATTCCCAGGTCTTGCCGTCGTCGGATACAAAAGAAGAAGCTAAATTTCCTTCTTTGCTGATGCGAAACCAGGCATATTCATTCTTGGGCATTTTCCAATAACTGACGTTCCAGCCATCGAAATTGGCTGCATCGGTAAAGACTTTGACGCCGCCTTTACCTAGTTGATAAAGAGAGAAGTTTTGGGTTCCGGGGCCACTTATTTCTAAACCAAAACGGCTGGAATGCCCATAACCATTATTGTTATCTCGACCTCTACGGGGGGAGCGGGCTATACGAGCGGTGATAGTAAAATCTCCCTTAACAGGCTGGTAGACGAAGTTCTCTCCTTCACCAATAATGGCAATGGAGTCTTTTGTCGCTTGCACACCGGTTATTGACGTGCTGGAAACGTTGGTCTTCAGTTTCCACGGGGAAGCCAAATTCTTCTTTGCTCCCTGGAGCGTAATGATATTCGTAAAGATTGATCGGTTATCTGTCGTCCACAGGCGGGCATGAATTTTATTTTCGCCCTGTGGCAGCAGAATTCCGAGATTGAGCTCACTGGATGTCAGCTTTACCCCTTCCTGCGGAATGAGAAGATCGATTGATAGCGGGCTGTTGTTTTTCGGGTAGATGGCGCGGATGAGTTTTAAGCCAGAATAAAATTCGACTTTACGAACCTCTTTACCGTTAAGCTCGATAGCAGGAGTGATTCTTTTGACATGTGATAAACTCTCCGCCTTGAGAGAAATTTTCGGCAGCGCTTCTTTAGGGGCACAGGATAAATCCGCGGTACTAAGTGGTTTGAGTTTTCCATCGCGACCGGCCCAGCGAATTTCAATGCTGTTGCCGCCTTTTCTAACACCATCGACTTTGAGCGTTTCAAGATGAAAGGCGTGTATGCCCTTTTTTAAAGCAACCGTCTGGCGAAGAGGAGTACGGGTAACCGTGCCCTTGCTGTCGATGACGACTTTGCCGTCTATGGAAAGCTTACTGACTCCTGCCATGCGGTATTCGAAAAGATAGACACCGTCTTCAGGCACATCGATAAATCCGTCAAATTGAATAGCGTATTGTGAACCTTTACTTTCGCGAATGCTGTCATCGATGTCTCTGATAAGGCCGGATTTATTGAGCTTCAGAGATTTGAAGTCGGGCAACTCAGTCCACTTAGTTTTGCGCGGCGCTTCGTAGAAACGATACTGAACTCCACTGCGGCGTTCAACCTTTGCACTGAGGGCTTTTTGCGGAGAAAGAGAGCCGATAGAGATAGCTTTGGAGACTTGCTGATCAAAGATGTCTGTGACGGTCAACTTTACCGATTGAGCTCCTTTGGCATTGATTGAAGCCTGTCGGACATGCGGATAAGCCTGAACAAAGTCGGCAATGACCTTTCCTTTACCATTAGCTTCGGAGTATGCAGTCAAGCGATAGGCGCGTTGCGGTGCTGCCGTACGCGGAATCTGCCAATTGACAACGACTTGATCATTATAGGCCTTAGCATGGGCGGACTGTATGAATGGCTGATCCAGTTTTGGGTCACCTTGCTTAGGGATACTGATCATGTTGGCCCCCGGTCCCGAGAATGCCTCTTTTCTGCCATGTGATTCGAAACGAATAACATTTTCCTTAGCAGTGAGCTTAACATGATTGTTGCCTCTAACGTTCATGGTGTTCATATGGTGCCACTTGCCATCGACGCGACAATAGCCGTTGCGGCGTTCAAAAACCCGATTGGCGCCTTTGTTGCCGATCTGCTCGGCGAATTCCGCATTGCCATTAAAACCGGTGACCCGACAGGGAATCTGAAAGACACCCAATGTATGCCACTCTTTGCTGTCCATGTCTTTGACCCACTGGCCAACATAGGTTACATCCGGATCGTTTTCTGATGGCCAGGTACGCATGAGAGTGTTGAACCAGGTGTTGGGTTTCATAAATTGCGGCCGTCCTGTAGCGCCCCCCTTGGAACCTTCAAGGCCGTGCTTAGCTTTATATTCTACACCTTGAGGAGGAATATATATATTCTCAAGGAGATGACCCTTGTAAGCCGGGCTGCCCCAGAAGGTCCAAACCATTTCAGGCTTGTAGGCCAAACTTTTTTTGATATCGTCAGGAGCATAATTAGCAAACCCACCATAGTAGCGTCCGCCTTGGGGGTAAAAGCGGCCATTCCAAAAGGCATTATACCAGCCTCTGACCCAGATAGGGTAACGGGTTTCTTTCATGATAATATCGGAACCCTTTTGGGTCCCGTCACTATACCAACTGGCATGTGCTGAACTTGCGGCAATAATGAACAGTAATACCAGGGTAAAAAAGCGTGAGTTTCTCATTTTTTGAACCTTATAGATGTCATAGCAATATCTTGATGGTTTGAATTTTTATGACTTAATTGAATGCAATAATATCGACTCTACAATAATCAAAAATATTAATCGAATACTCAATCATATGGTTTTTGATTCAAGGAATCTAAAAGCCTGCTTTTACAATACTTTCTCGGCAGGTCAGATCCAAATCTCAGGACGAATTGCTGACTTAACCCCTCCTTAACGGCTATTAATCCGACCACAAATTAGAATGTATTTTTATCCCCGAATGGCGATGTATTTAGTTCTTTCAATCTATTATATGGTCGCTTGGGACTAACGGGGAAAATGGGGGAAACAGGAAGTGCTAATAAATATTTGCACTTGCCGGTAATACTGGATAGTTAATTTCACAGAGAAAAAAAGGAGGAGCCCAGCTATCAACTGGCTCTGGTGTCATTTGAAAAACCTCTTCAGCAGGGATCTCCAAGCTTAATCAATTATTTTTTTACCACATAGAAGAAACATGATAAATCTAAAATTGAACGTTTAAATACAAGCAATTTTTACAGAGAGGACACAGAGATCAGAGGAAAAGCATGTTGTATTTTTGAGAAAACATTTCATGCCGGAGTGGCCTCTTCAAGCCTCAATCATTTGTATCGTCAATTTCATCATTTGTAAAGTCAATTTCATCTTTTGAGTGATATGTGCCTTTACCGGGATTCATTCTGACAGTTTTTCCATGGCCGTCGACAAAACTCATGGGGTATTTCCAGTTCCCGTGATTATCGACCGAGCAATTGTTTGTATAGCCGAACTCTGTAGTATGCCAGGCGCCGCTTCCAGCCATAAAAACCATCGTGAAGCTATCATTAACTTGTCCCAAGAAAATGGAGTCACTATTTCCCGGCCCGCCATCCAGGTCATTCTGCTGAGTAACACCACCTCTGCCAGCTGCCATGTATGAAGAACCGAATCTCTGTACCTAATATTCGTAATCCTGTTCATTAGTAGAGGGACAAATAGCCATCTCCAGCTTTCCCACCCCGCTTGTAGCTGCTCCAAGATATTTATTGAGTGGCCGTGTAGTCTCATAGCCGGCTATTTCACCGCCGCCACTGCCGCCGCCAAGTCCATAGTAAAAATAGCCTGTATTTCCTTTTATTCCGGGAATTCCACTTATATCTTTAAAATCAATAAATTTTGCTCTATTGTCCTTGAGAAAGGCAGAATTGCCTTTGTGGATCTGGTTAATATTGGAGTTGCATACCGTCAATAGCGCTTCATCACGTGCTTTTCTGAGACTGGGCAGCAATATGGACATTAAGATAGCGATTATGGAAATCACTACCAAAAGTTCAATCAAAGTAAAACGTTTCATATTTTCGGTAATACCTTATGCGTTATTTATAAGCTTAATTGAATGCAAAAATATCGACTCTACAATAATCAAAAATACTAATCGAATACTCAATCGTATGGTTTTTGATTCAAGGAATCTAAAAGCCTGTTTTTACAATAATTTCTCGGCAGGCCAGATCCAAATTTTAGGAGGGGGTATTTGGGCTGGCAAACTAACTTGAAGCAAGCAG
>JAKVBD010000227.1 GCA_022446985.1 Lentisphaerales bacterium | reverse complement strand
TACCCGAAATGGGAAATTAGTATGACCGGGACGTTTCACCCGGTTAGCTCCTGACGCATTAGTCTGGGCACACGCTCTATCAGGGTAAATTTCTTCATGGATCGACTCACAATATTATTTCATACTTTATTGGAGCTCCGCAGAACTCTGCAGAAAACAATCCTTAAAACCAACAAGGTGTGGTGCTCCAATTCAAAAACTCTTTAAACCAGCGAATAAGACGGTATGCCTCGTTTTACACAAGCAATTCTTCAATCACTGATCCGCCAATTTGAGAAAGCTGCTTGTGACGACCTCCATGGAAGTAAGTCAGCTTATTGTCATCAAGTCCCATTATATCTAGAATCGTACAGTGCACATCGCGAATAGGACGAACAACTTCGACGGCTTTAGCACCGATTTCATCTGTGGCACCAATGATATGACCGGCTTTTGTGCCGCCTCCAGCAAAGAACATTGACATGGCTTCAGCATTGTGATCGCGCCCTAAAGCCAAACCTCCGCCGCGTTTTGTATTTCCAGAAGTACGGCCAAATTCACCAGTACAAACGACTAAAGTATCCTCCAGCATACCGCGTTGTTTCAAGTCTTTAATCAAGGCAGCGATTGCCTGATCTGAAGCCTGTATTCTGGCTTTGTGTGAACGCTCAAGGTAGTCATGTGAGTCCCAACCGCCTGAATAAACCTGAATAAAACGAACGCCATTTTCAACTAGACGACGAGCCAGTAAACACTGACGGTTGAAGCCATCCTTTCCTGAGCCATCGATGCCATACATTTTTTTGACATGATCGGCCTCTTTATCGATATCAATGATGCCTGGAACTTTTCCCTGCATACGGAACGCCAACTCATAATTATTCATGCGAGCTGCCAGTTCATTGTGATCCGGATGTTTTGCCATGTGCTTTTTATTTAAAACACTCATCAAATCAAGATTGGCACGCTGATGTAAAGCAGTCACCGACTTTGGTGGGGCTAAATCAAGAATCGGCGACCCCTCTGAACGAAGTGGAGTTCCCTGGAACTGAGCTGGTAAATAACCATTGCTCCAGTTATTGGTGCCACCTTGAGGATAATAAGTTTCAGTCATAATCATATGGCCTGGCAAGTCCGGGTTTTCACTGCCTAAACCATAATTTATCCAGGCACCCAGCCCAGGATCTCCAGAGAACTTATTGCCGGTATTCATATGAGATAAAGCCGTTGGGTGATTCACTGAATCCGCCTGACAACCACGGTACATACAAAGGTCATCTGCGACCTCTGGCAAGTGCTTAAAATGCTCACTCATTGGAATGCCGGATTCGCCATAATGTTTAAATGAAAATGGCGATTTCACATAAAAACTATTGGTCTTTTTACCGAACTTTGTGAAGCTGTATTCCTTTAGGTGCAACTTCTCCAAAGCCGGCTTCGGATCTAAAGTATCTATATGCGAAGGACCGCCTTCTAAAAAGACCATAATACAGGCTTTGGCTCTTGGTTTATGGTGCGGCTTCTTTGGAGCCAGAGGATTACCTGCCTGATCTGCAGCCATAAGAGGATTAAAGGCATAAGCTCCGAATCCAGCCGTCATTCCTTGTAAAAAACTTCTTCTTTTCATTATTTTCTCCTAAAGCATTGCGCAAAGCGCCTTAAAAATTTCGGGTGCAGGGAGGGAACCTTCCTGCCGGGGATTGGGGCAGAGCCCCATATTGTCAATAGTTAGTAAATATATGCAAATTCATTTGAGTTGATTAATACCAGACAAAGGTCTGCCAGAGCTCTGGTTTCCGGGCTGACCTCCCAAAGCTTTTTATCTGCTACAAAGTTTTCATAGACATCCAGTCTTTCCTTGTAGTCAAAACTCACACCGGACATTTCTTCAACTAAAGAGCGGTCCAGAATTGTCGGATACTCTTTAACTTCCGGCTGATGCTTTTGGTGATAAGTAACTTTGCCCTTAACATGAGCTAAAGACACTTCAAACTCCTGATCATCGGGGTTACGACCAAAGGCTAATTGGTACGCAAGTTTTACCTGTTCATAAACAGTGCCCCTCTCCTGCTGCAGGCGCAGAGCAAAGGCGATCGAACGTTCGTAGCTGTTATCGCTGTTAAATAAAGTGAAGACCTGCGGTGTTACCGAAGAACTGTCACGTCTTTCGCATGAATCATCGGCATTTGGTTTATTAAAGACAGACATAAACGGATCCGGCATACCACGGAAGTGGTAGCTGTAAATTGAACGACGGTGACGCTCATCCGGAGTGCGCGATGGTTGATAAGCCGGCGCTAATGAAAACTGCAGCATGCGAGGTTGCAGTGCGACCTCAAGATTGATTTCCGGGAAAACCGGCAAGCCCCCCATCTCTTTTCGCAATTCTCCAGTTGTCTGTAAAATGGCATCGCGCAATTCTTCAGAAGTCACACGGCGAATGTTAAAGTGTGAGAGCAGACTATTATTTGGATCAATTTCTTTCACTTTTGAAAGTTCTTGGTGCGAACTGTTCATTTGGTAAGTGTGTGACATGAGAATGACTTTATGAAGCTTCTTGGCTGACCAACCGTTATCTCTAAAGAAAATACTCAACCAGTCGAGTAACTCCGGGTGACTTGGCTTTGCACCAGTGGCACCGAAATTATTTGGATTCGCTGCGATACCGGTTCCAAAATGTCCCTGCCAGATACGGTTTACAAAAGTTCTGATCACCAGGCTGTTTTCATCGCTCGCCAGCCATCTTGCAAATGCCAGACGACGGCCACTCATAGATTCTTTCATTTTATAAGATGTCGGAACTGAAACTGCCGAAAGAACTCCTGGAGAAACTTTTTCACCTTTGGACTCTAAAGAGCCTCCACCAAGAATATGTGTCTGAGGAATCTTATTCAGTTGCTTAAACTTTTTAGCATTCGTCGGTTTGCGAAGCTTCTTTTCATCCATGACGTGATAACCAGCACTGTAAACCGACTGAGCTATAGGCATGTAGCGTTCGAGCATGCGTGTGTAAATTCTAACATCTTGCTCACGGACTTTAAGAAAACCTTGCTCTGGTATAGTCAGACCGATAAAACGCGGTGGCTTCTTGTCTTCAGGTGCGTTTGTAAGTTCGTGGCGCGACCTATATTCAAGACCTCGATCTGCCATCCATTTACGAGCCGCTTTTGCCTCTTTATCTTTAATTACTTTGACATCGGCTTTAGCTTCATCTAAACGCATTTGAATAACTTTGCGGCCTTCATCAAACCTGTTTAAGTTCTCTTCCTTGAGGAAATTTGCTTTCATCTCACCTGGGTGGGTGGTCGCAAAAACAGCCTGAATACTATAATAGTCTCGTGTCGGAACTGGGTCGAATTTGTGATCGTGACAACTGGCACACTTTAGAGGTGTCGCTAAGAAGGTTTCGCCAAGTGCATTCGTCACGTCATCTAAATATTGTTGTCTCGCTTCCGGCTGAGTTACCATGGCTGTTCCATAAGGCCCCATGCGCAAAAATCCAGTAGCGACCGTCATTTCAGGGTCTGCAGGGTTCATTTCATCTCCGGCAACCTGCTCCTTAAAAAACTGATTGATCGGTTTGTCATTATTCAAAGAGCGAATGACGTAATCTCGGTAACGCCAGGCATTTGATTTTTCCCAGTCACTTGAGAAACCACTGGTGTCAGAATAACGACTGACATCCAACCAATGCTGTCCCCAGCGCTCACCATAGTGCTTACTGTCTAAAAGACGGTCGACAACTTTCTCATAGGCGTGAGCTGACTTGTAATTCATGAAATCATTAATTTCCTGAACTGTCGGAGGTAAACCAGTCATATCGAAAGTCACTCTGCGAAGAAGATCAAACTTGTGAGCTTTTCCTGACTGGTATAATCCTGCATCTTTCAGTTTTTTCTGAACAAAGTAATCAATAGCATTTTCACCTGCAGGAACTTCAGTTTCTTTCAGTGGCTGATAAGCCCAGATATCTTCTGGCTTGTACCTTCTGTAAGTCCAGCTGTCATCAAGTCCGCCGCTGTGTTTAACAATCACGCCATCCTCAGTAACCAGTTTCGTTTTTTCTGCTTCGAGATATTTTTGACGACCGGCTTCATCGACCCATGGTGCTCCGGCATCGATCCACTCTTTAACCAAAGCAATCTGCTTTTCATCAAGACGGTCATTTTCCTTAGGAGGCATTTCTAAATCTTCATCAAGCCACAGGATAGACTTATAAATCAGACTTTCTATAGCGTTGCCTTTTACCAGACCCGGCTGCCCCGAGTCTCCACCTTTAAGAATCGAATCCAGGGATTTCATATCGAAATCGCCTTTCTGCTTTTTTGGTTTATCGCCATGACAGCCAAAACACTTATCCTTTAGAAGCGGAAATA
>JAKVBD010000226.1 GCA_022446985.1 Lentisphaerales bacterium | reverse complement strand
ATGCCTGGCAAAGGGCTTATGGCTAATAAAGATGATGCTTGGACAGTCTTCCTCGATGAACGCGAGCAATTAATCAAATTCTGGGAAGAGATAGACAAACCGGTATTTGTTCTTTCAGGTGACCTTCACAACAGTTTCGGGATTCAAATCACCGATAAGATCTGGGAATTCGCTTCCGGCCCACATAACTCAAACAATCACCCGCTAAAATTTGAAGGCGGCCGCCCAATCAACGGCCCATTCCAGTACGGTCCTCGCCCATGTTTTATTCGTTGGTCTTCATTTGCTTTAAACGATGTTGATAAATATCAGCGTCGCAGACCAATGTACTGTGTGGTCCAGGTCAACAACACCTTCAACAGTCCGTTAAAAATAGGCGGCGAGCGCCAGGTTGCCTTCCCTATTCCACAAGTCATTTTCAAGTATTTCGATGGCGTAACCGGCGAACTTATGTACTCTGAAAGTATCCTTGCCAATCAAAAAAAATAACCTAGAAACACCGCAGACCCCTACGGTATTTCCTTACTTATTGACGCCAAACATATAAAAAAATTGTTTCACATTCCCACAACACTTACCTTAAAAAGGGAATTACTATGGGAAGCAACATTTGTGCAAATTTACTTTAATCGAACTTATAGTCGTCATAGCGATGATCAGTATTCTTATCACTATACTTTTGCCCAGTATCGACAAAGCCAGAGAGGAATCGATGCTTGCAGTTTGCTCATCAAACCTTGACCAGAATTATAAAATGATGTTTCAAGGCTCGACTGATAACTGTGGACTGCTCCCAAGATTCCGAAATGACGGTTTTAATAATCCTGCGGAGCCATCTTACCTGGACAACGATTGGGCTGGTGTCCAGAACAGAAAACTACTGATATCTTAAATTCAGTTGCAGAACTCTATGGAGATAGCTTCAAAGATCTCATGAAATGTCCAAGTTTTGCGACTGATGAATTGGGGGATCAGACTTATAGTAATGGTGGCTTTGATTACTCCTTTACTATGGCCTTCAAGCATATAAGAGTAACTAAAAATGAAATCCTATGGCAAATCCAAACTATGGCAACCCGCTCATAGTCGAGGAAAGCCCCAATACCTTAAACAATAACACTCATGAAGGAGCCTTTGCTGCCTCCGACTACTTAGGAAACTGGCACAGCTTTGACAAAAAAAAATGGTTATACTGCCATAATTGGTCAATCAGTAATTGTTAGAACAGTTAGTATCGTTTATAAGGCAAATTGCGCCCAAATAGTTTTTGAAAGTCAAACTAAAAACACTAGATCTGATGATCCATATTGCCAGTAATTATTCTTACCCAATAAACTTCCAATTTTATATTAAATGTGCTTTTAATAAGCTGCTTGCCGCCTTCTTAACATTTCAAAAGACTGAAATAAAAAAATCTATGAAGGAATCGTTCTATAAAGCTAAGGCAAGTAGAATTTATTGTAAGAAAATTAAGCAAATCAAAAGCTACCGGTAAAAATTAATTTTACTGTCACGATTGCTAAACCAAAAGTGTATCCCTGAAAATGCACAACACATAAATTCATAGAGAGTTGAAAAGTAAATGAAATTTTTAGTATTGATCACAACCTTCTTACTGGCGGCATCGGCCTTTGGTCAGCACCTGGTATACGAGGGTGAAAGTGGCATTGGCAAAGGCAAGCACATCGTTTTCATCGCCAATGATCACGAGTACCGTTCCGAGCAAACTAATCCTGCGTTAGCTAAGATTTTAGCTAAACATCACGGCTTTAAATGCACCGTTCTTTTTGGCATCGATAAATACGGTAATATTTCAAATGGCGCTAAAAACCTTCCTGGGATGGAAGCTCTAAAAGATGCCGACATGCTCTTCTTTTTCACTAGATTCATGAACCTTCCTGATGATCAAGTTCAGCATCTTGTAGATTACTTCGAGCGTGGTGGTCCGGCCGTTGCCGTCCGCACCTCAACTCACTGTTTTAATGGTCAACAGGGTAAGTGGGCAAAGTTCAACTTCAATTACAAAGGTGAAGATTACCATGGTGGACTGGGTAAACAAATCTTTGGCAATACATGGGACAAAAAAGAAGGTCAAAGCCACTACGGTTCAAATCACTCCATGGGCTGTACAATCACTGCAGTTACTTCGGCGAAACAACACCCAATTATGAGTGGTGTTTCTGAAATCCACGCTTACTCTGGAGCTTATAAGTCACAGCCACCTGCTGACGCTACTCCACTGGTTGAAGTACAGGTTCTAGAGACTTTTGGTCCAAGTGACAAAGCTCACCCGGATCGACCAATCGTTAATGCCGGTTGGACTCGAGACTCATATACTGCTCCATCTGGAACAAAAAAAACAGCTAGAACAGCATATTTCTCTTTTGGCGCTTCTGAAGATCTAATCGATAAAGACTGCCGTCGCCTGCTTGTTAACTCTATCCTTTGGGCCGGAGGCTGGGAATCAGCAATTAAGCCAGATCTCAACGTCGATATTGTGGGTGGATTTAATCCTAGCCCATACATGACTGGTGGTTTCTACTACCAAAACGTCAAACCTGCTGATCTTGCAGCATGGGATAGTGAAGTTATGACCGGTGTACTTGCTGGTACTGATGATCCAAAGAAAGCTGGTCGTTCAGTTCGCATCCTGAAAAACCGTCCTGAGCTTAAGGCTAAATTAGCCGAAAAATATCCAGAGCTTTATGGCCCGAATGCTAAGCTTACTACTCCTGAAAAGAAAAAGAAGAAGAAAAAGTAATTTTCTTGATATCACCGCCAGCTTGGTGGTTAAAAATATTTTATATTGACCTTTAAAAGCCTGACAATTGTCAGGCTTTTTTTGTGAGTTTAGTAAAATTTTGAGAGGGCAATTTAACATCTGTCTGGAGTAGCCAACAAATACTTTAAAATGGAGATATAAATTGCAGTACATTTTCCTGTTCACTGTCCTTTTGTCGCATTCTTTATTCTCACAGGAAAAACCAAACATTATTTTCATTCTTACCGACGACCTTGGCTATGGGGATCTCAGTTGCTACAATGAGCAATCTAAAGTTCAAATACCTCACTTAGATAATCTGGCAGCTCAAGGAGTTCGCTTCACCGATGGACACAGCCCTTCGACCATCTGCACTCCATCACGATACAGTTTAATGAGCGGTCGAATGCCATTTCGACTAAACTACAAAGGTGTCTTTAGTGGGGCCGGCGGTCCATACCTGATCGAGGAGGATCGCCTGACTGTGGCTTCAATGCTTAAACAACAAGGTTACTCTACTGCCATGTTTGGCAAGTGGCACATCGACATGACTCTTTACGACAAAGACGGTAAAGCAATACACCGAAATGGACTTCAGGCAGCAAAGAGAATAGACTTCACATAAGAAATCAAAGGAACACCAATCGACTATGGTTTTGATCAATTCTTTGGTACCGTCAGTTGCCCAACTACAGACTTCATCTACGCCTACATCGATGGTAATAAATTTCCAACAAAACCTACTGAATTACTTGATAAATCGACTCTTCCTTCGCATAAATTAAGTGGCTTAAGAGATGGGCTCCATGCTCATGATTCTAACCTCGAAGAAGTGGATAATGTATTCCTTGATAAAAGTCTTAAATATATCAATTCTCAGGAAAATTCAAAAAAACCTTTCTTCCTTTTTTACTCTGCTCAGGCGGTACATCTCCCTGCCTTCCCCGCTAATAAATACAAGGGAAAAACTAATATTGGCCCACAGGGTGATTTTATTTTTCAATTCGACGACCAGATGGGCCAAATCATCGCTTGCTTAAAGAAAAATAACCTACACTAAAACACCTTCCTAATCGTCTCTAGTGATAATGGTCCTGAAACATGGACGACTAAAGTTCTTCGCAAGGAATTTGATCACGACAGTGCCATTTCCTGGCTTGGAGTAAAGCGTGACAACTGGGAAGGTGGCCACCGTGTACCATTCATCGTTTCCTGGCCTGAAAAAATCAAGGAAGGCTTTACTTCTGCTGAAAAAGTTTCAATAGTCGATTTCATGGTGACTGCAGCAGACATCACCGGCTTTAAACTGACTCACGAGTCTGCAGAAGACTATTTCTATGGAACTGGGAATTCAAAAAGGAAAGTGGAAGTATCTCGATCACAAAGGCAGTGATAGTAATTTTTATAAACCTGGCCTTAAAAAGTTCCATAACATGGGAGAATACCTCATCCCGGACAATGCCCGAAAAACACTTGGCCTGCTCTATAATTTAGAAGTGGATCCAGGTGAAACTAAAAATCTTTACAAGAAACATCCTGAAGTTGTTAAAGAACTAAAAGCTTTGCTGGATACACTCCGACAGAAACCATAAATAACTATTAAATAATAGCCTAAAACATAAAAAACTTCCGTTTAACGTGTTAT
>JAKVBD010000225.1 GCA_022446985.1 Lentisphaerales bacterium | reverse complement strand
GTTTGTGTTTCATCGGCCCAAAGCTTAATTTGCATACCGTCGGGTTTTACAAAGTTCTGAATGCGCAGCTTGGCTTTCTGTTCTATTTCTGCTGGTGAGACTTTGGCGGTTTCCGCATTGGCAAACAGCATCGCCAAGCTGGCAACAGGAAAGATATATTTTTTAAGATTTCGAATCATTTTTAACCCTGATAGATTTTTTACCTACCTCTTAAATAAAGGAAAGCTTAAAATCCCACAACTCCTTCAAAGTTTTACTCTGAGAAAAAATCGGGTTGCTCGTGAGAGCAACCCGATATCCGTGTGTGTCTATGTGTGTAGGAGACTGTATTTAATTTTCTTTTTTTAAGATCTTACCAGATGAATAAAGCTCATCAGTAAAACCCACGGCCATTGTTCATTTAAATCACATTTATCTTCAAAAAATAAATTAGTGGAATGAATGCCGTTCCAAGTAATATTGAAGGTGCTGCAACCGATTGGCACAACTTATCTCACCATGGTAAAGATCCGGAGAAAATTGCCGAATTAGCATTAGTCGTAAAGGCTAAACTTCGATGCTTCAATAAATTCCTAAATAAGTTAAAATCTGTTCAGGAAACCTCCGGAGATCTTTTGGATAATACCGCCATACTTTTCGGTTCAAATCTGGGGGATGCCTCTTCTCACAATTGACGTAACCTGCCTATCCTGGTTGCCGGAGGAGGCTACAAACACGGTTCTCATATAGCTCATGACCAAAAGAACAATACTAAATTCGCTAATCTCTTCGTGCAATTTGGGCAAAGAATGGGCCTTGAAATTGATATATTGGGCAGCAGTACTTTGAATTCTATCACAGAATTCAGTTAGCTCTAACTCTGTAAAGTAAAATAATCTTTCTCAAATAAAATGCTACAGACCGTGGGAGCCCTTTAAGTAGACTATAAATCTTTTGTGGAGATAAACAGAGGAATATGTTTTGGAAAGAAAATTTACCATAATAGAACTTTTGGTTGTTATAGCAATTATTGGCATACTCGTTTCATTACTTATGCCATCAATTATGACAGCCAAAGAAAAAGCTGCTACTGCAGTTTGCCTAAGCAATCAAAAACAAGTTTACGTTCATGCTCAAGTCTATCGTGGTTCAAATAACCAAATGCTTCCGGCTCTTGATGGAGATGATAATAATGCCGGCTTTAAATCATCAAATGCATCCGGACAGTCTAACATCGTCGAACTTATGCTCCTTGCCCAGGATATGTCCACTCTTCCTGGCGGCAACTATAAATTACCCGTGTTTATGTGTCCTTCAGATACTGTCCCGGAACACACTCTCAATAATGCCGATGAACGTCGTGTTAGTTACAGAGCTATGCACTACCCATGGTTATCTGGTGGCGAAGCTGAAGGTCAGCACAGTGTAGCTTCTTTTGTACCGACCAACCCTGAAAAAATAAAAGCGAAAGATAATTGTCGATGTCCGATATGATCATGTACTCAGAAGGTGACTGGGCCAACAGAGGCTACGTCAGAAATTACAAAGCTGAAGTCGATCCAGATAATGATAAGACTTGGTTCTCCATTCTTTGGCACTACAGGCTCGACCACCTGCGCCCAAGAAGAACCAAAACTTTGAATAATGTCTTCTTTGATGGACATGCAAAAACTCTTTCTTTCTGGCTTAATACAACCGAAATGGAGTCCTCTCAGTGGGGTGCCTATACCTACTAATGTTATCACTTCCCCATCATATTAACTCTCCTCTCTGCGTCACTCCGCGTTTTCTGCGTGATTGTTTTATATTTTCTCACGCAGAGGTTTAGAGAGGGTCGCAGAGAAGATTCATAAAAGATGTCTTAGACTCAACTCAAAAATGGCCTGGAATAGAAGCTCCTACCGGAGAAGAATAACTTTTTTCTAATTAGACCGTGGGATTATCCTAAACACTCTATTCACTCTATAAGAAAATTAAAGTGTGTAGATGTTTATGAACAAAAAAGTTAATTCTAAAGTCGCGGCTAAAAAGAAAATCCGCACCGGCAGTCTGTCTAAAAGTTCCTTACAGACAAAGCGCAAAAGAAAAAAGTCATTTAACCCATTCCCGATAATCCTTCTACTGATTCTACTCTGTGGTTCTTACTTTGCTTACGAGCCAATCAAACAGCAGTTAAGCAAGGAAAATGTAAAAGTCGCAGTTATAGCTGAAACCCCTGAAGAAATTGAACCTCAGGTAATCGTTAAAGAAAAACCGGTAATCCCAGAGGAAGATCTTTCTTTCCAGGAAAAATGGCAAGCTGGCAAAGTAGAACTCATAGCATTTGATTCTTCCAAAGAAGATCGCTTCACTACTTTTAATCACACCGTAAAACCATTACTTGAGAAACACTGTAGCCGCTGCCATGGCGAAGAGAAAACTAAAGGCGACATAGACCTGACAATCTATGACTCTGCCCAAAAGCTGTTGGAAGACAGCGCCGACTTCCTCGTTATGAAAGACACTTTAATAAATGAGGATATGCCCCCTAAGCCAAAGAAAACCGGTTTTACAGAAGAAGACCGCATAGTCCTTCTTAGCTGGATTGCCGAATACGTTGAAAAGAAAGACTACTCAGACCCAGTTTTTCAAGATCCTGGCCCATCGGTTATCCGCCAACTGACGACCTATGAATACAACCGGACAATCAAATCACTACTCGGCATAAAGTTCGATGTCAGTAAAGAAGTAGGTATAAAAAAAGAAAGTAACGTCAAAGCTTTCAGCAACCTTGCTGCGACCATGCAGATGTCGCCACTGCTGATTGAAAAATATTTCACTGCATCAGATAAAATCATCGCTAAACTGCTCTTCGATTCAGGTGCGATGAAAGCTCTTTTCAAAAAACATAAAAAAGCTACAAATGCAGAAGCTGCCAAATTCTTAAAAACATTTATGGCAAAAGCCTATCGCCGTCCGGTTAAAGCAGGAGAAGTCAAGAAAATCTATACCCTTTACCTCTACCTTCGCAAACAGAAGAAAAGCTTTTCTGAGGCCTTGGTGAGATCTCTAAAGCCAATCTTCGTGTCGCCATTTTTCCTAAATAGAATCGAGCAGAATCAGGCTCCAGAAAATTCAAAAGAGGCCTACCGTATTAGTGATCTTGAACTGGCAAACCGACTCTCCTACTTCTTATGGTCTACTATGCCGGACGATGAACTTATCCGTACAGCTGTCGGGAAAAAACTATCTGACCCTAACGAGTATAAAACACAAATAGCCCGTATGCTGAAGGACAAACAGTCAAAGGCGCTGGTTCACCACTTCATGGAAGAGTGGCTGGAGTTCGGCAAAGTAAAAAATGCTCTCCCCAGCACTAGAACTTATCCGACATTTAACATTAAAGTAAAAAACTCAATGTTTACTGAAACTGAGTACTTCATAAACGAAATTATCGAGAAAGACCTCAGTGTAGTCAATTTCATTGACTCTGACTTTACCTTTATGAATAAAATACTCGCCAAGCACTACGGTATCCCTGAAGAGGTTGGATATAGATTCCAAAAAGTTGATCTCAAGCCGGAATACAACCGCGGCGGTCTGCTGGGTATGGGCTCCATGTTGGCAATGACCTCTCACACCAACAGAACTAAACCGACGGATAGAGGCCGCTGGGTGGCTGAAGTTATGCTCGGAACTAAAATCCCTGATCCTCCGGCAGATGTCGAGGGACTACAAGAAAGTAAAACCGGAGCCGCGCCACAAAACTTTAGAGAAAAACTCAATCTACATGTTGCCGATGCCGCCTGTGCCGTTTGCCACAAAAAAATGGATCCTCTCGGTTTTGCTCTGGATAACTACAATGCTGTCGGCCAATGGCGAGAAGATGAAAGAGGTCAGCCGCTTGACGTCAGTGGTGTGTTGCCGGATGGTCAAAAGGTCAATGGCGCCAAAGAACTGAAACAGATTTTACTCGCTCAAAAAGATAAATTCGTGACCAATTTATTCTCGAAGATGTTGAGCTTTGCCATTGGCCGAAATCTTCAATATTACGACGAGCTAACAGTGAAAACTGCCGTCGAGAACATCAAAAAGGCAGATTATAAATTTTCCGCATTGGTCATGGAAGTCGTCAACAGCAGACCATTCCTTTACAGAAAGAATATCGAAAACTACTACGCGTCAAACGAGTCTACAGAAAAGTGAGGTGAACTATGAACTTAGATAGAAAGAGATTTATTCAAGGTGCTGGAGCACTAATGGGGCTGCCATTTTTAGAATCAGTCAGTACTGCCGCTACTAAAAGTAACCGCCCTCCACTTCGTATGGGGATTGTCACCGTAAAAGGCGGTACTGTTTTAGAATCATGGGTTCCAGAAAAGAAAGGTAAGCTCGAAAAGCTGCCATCTATTATGCGTAGCATGGAACCTCTCAAACGAGACATTACTA
>JAKVBD010000224.1 GCA_022446985.1 Lentisphaerales bacterium | reverse complement strand
AAAGAGTTCGGCAACAAACCCTCATAAAAGCTATTGGATTCAACTTAGAGAGGCTCTGTCAATTACTATGCCAAAATTGCTAGAATTTTGCTGAAGATGACATTTCCGGCCTTTTTGATTGAATTCTAGCGAAGCTTATTAAAATTTGTTGCCTCGGCCATCGATTCTTTCTCGATTTGAACGCGTATGTCAGTAAATGAGTAAAATCTTGAAGTTTGAATGCTAAGCTCTGGTGCAGATTTTTGTTTCATTGTGTATATCCATACCAAAGTCATTGCAGTGCATGTGAAATTGAAATGATTTTCAACAGGATTCTTCTTTCGAGATTGATTATTCAAGGCACCGAGTTCGTGTTTCAGCTCTTTAAAGCCGGCCTCAATTTTCCATCGCGCGGCATAATACTCAATTGCTTTTTCGGCACTTAATTCTAATTCGGTCTCAAAAACGAGTAAAGTTTAGTTCTGTAGTACTGGGTGTTATTTCTGGGGCTTTTTTTGAATCTAAATTATTAGTTGTTTGCTTAGAAAACCGCTCAACTCGACTTTCTACCTTTGAACTGTTAAAGGATATGTATGAATTTAAGTCGCGTGGTGAAGTCGATATTAAAGAAAAAGGCCTTATGCAGACCTATTTCCTTTGAAGTAAAAAAGAGGTGAAAGTGTAATTACTTTTTCTTTTTCTTGCGAGGAGGCTTTTGCTTGCCAAACTCAAAAAGTTTAGCAGGAACATGTGCCTTTTTTAATACGGCTTTCATCTGCTGAAGCTTTTCAGGATACTTGGAAGCTAGATTATTCTGCTGACCTAAGTCGTCTTCAAGATTGTAAAGCTCGGTCTTGTCAACCTCGGGATCAATACTGGATGTTTTTTCTTGAAGACATACCCAATCACCCACACGGACACCACGCTTAGTTGGCCAGTGGAGTTCAAAATACAGGTAATCGTGTTTCTTTTGGTTCTCTAATTCACCTTTTAATAAGGGTAGGTAACTGATACCATCTATATTTTCAGGTTCAGTAACCCCAGCTATGTCACAGGCCGTTGGCATAAGATCCCAGTGAGCGGCTAAATGAGCACTTGTGCGGCCAGCTTCAATTGTTCCCGGCCACCAGGCAACAAATGGAACGCGGATGCCACCTTCGTACATACTTCTTTTAATGCCACGGAGTGGGCCACTGTCTTTGAAGAAGTCCGGTTTTGCTCCGCCTTCTTTGTGAGCGCCGTTATCAGAAGTAAAAATCACCAGAGTGTTTCTAGCCAGACCAAGCTCTTTTAAGTAATCCATGATGGAACCGACATCTGCATCCAGACGAGAGATCATTCCGGCATGCTTCTTTTGTGGAAGTGGCCAGTCTTTGTCTTTGTACTGTATGAAACAAGGATCCTCTGCGGGGATTTGCAGCTTTGAATGTGGGATGACATATGCCAGATAGAGAAAGAAAGAATTCTTTTCATTTTGCTTAATGAACTTTTTAGCCTCCGCGGTCAGCATGTACTGAGTATACTCGACTTCTTTGCCTTTACTGTTTTTAAGCTCAATGCGCTCCTCATTTTTCAAAATGAAAGACGGGAAATGGTTATGAGCGTGCTTCTGATCATTGTAGCCATAGAAAAAGTCGAAACCCTGTTTATTCGGTTCGCCCTCTGACCCCGGGTAGCCTAAGCCCCATTTTCCTATAAGAGCAGTGGCGTAGCCGGCTTCTTTCATTTTTTCAGCAACTGTGATTGTTGCATCGGGAATGGGTTCTTGACCGGTTGGGTATTCTTTATTGCCGCGAATATATGTATGACCAACATGGCGCCCTGTCATCAATGAACAGCGCGAAGGTGCACACACCGCAGTACCAGAATAATAATCGGTTAGCAATAATCCTTCCTGAGCCATGCTGTCTATTCTTGGAGTTTTTATCATTTCCTGACCATAACAACCTAGTTGACCGTAGCCCATGTCGTCGCACATTATGTAAACGATATTTGGCTTTACGCTGGCATTCAGGTATACCGAGAAGATAAATAGTAAGTAGAAGAGTTGTTTCATTATTTCTTCTTCTTAGATTTTTTCTTCTTTTCTGCAGGCTTGAAATTCGGATCGTATTTTGGATTTAGTTCTGTTGGAACAGGAGAGTTAGTTTCAGCACGCCAGTTGTAGAGCATCTTCTTAAGCTCTGCCAGCTTTTCCGGCATAGAGTCAGCCAGGTTGTTTCTCTCATTTAAATCTTTTTCAAGATCGTAAAGTTCAAATTTTCCATCTTCGAAGTACTCGTGAAGTTTCCACTTACCAAAACGCATAGCTGATCCCGGACGTGTTCTGAAAAGAGGATCGCGTGCATCATCCTTCTTCTGATTATAAGCCTGAAGGTAGACTGGGAAGTGCCAATAAAGAGCGCGTTTCTCGATATCCCCTGATTGAGTCATGAGTGGCATAAGGTTGACGCCATCGAGAACTTTCCCTTCGGGAGTCGTAGTATTACTGGCAGCTAGAAAAGTAGGATAGAAGTCGATAGTACAAACTGGTGTATTATTCGTGCTGCCGGCTCTTATTTTAGCAGGCCAGCGCATGATTAGAGGTTCGCGGATGCCACCTTCGTAGTATGAACCTTTACCGGCACGGTAAGGGTCTTGTGGAGAGATGGAGCTAATTCCACCATTGTCTTAAGAGAGTACAACTAAAGTATTTTCACGCAGCCCATTGTCATCAAGAGCTTTTAAAACTTGTCCTACACCGGCATCAAAGTTTTCTACCATTGAAGCATAGTTGGCGTTTATATCGACACCTTTATAGTTGGGTATGTACTTTGAAACAGCTTGTATGGGAGTGTGAACGGAGTAAGGCGAAAAGTGGATGAACATAGGTTGTGAGTTATTTTCAGCAATAAATTTGACGGCCTGATCAGCATATACAGTCATTCTGTGAGTATTTTTAGGATACTGATCTGACCATTTTTTCATAACTGGTTGAGTCCAGGGAGAGAAGAATCCTCCACCAGCTGGAGAACCATTTTTATCGCCACCGATATTAATATCAAATCCCTGTGCGAGAGGATCTTGGTCGAGATGATATTTTCCAAGGTGAATCGTTTTATAGCCACCGGCTTTAAGAGCTTCAGCCATAGTGACGATTTCTTGAGGTATAAAAAGGGTATTTTCAGTAGGAATAATTTTTCTACTTTGAGCAGAGCCGCGTTCAGAAGTGCCAACTGTATATACTCCATGTCGAGCTGACCACTGACCACTGTGAACACAAGCACGACTTGGAGCGCAATTGGCTGAAGGGGCATAACCTTCTGTAAATATCATGCCATCCTTCGCAAGTTGGTTGATATTTGGAGTTCTGAATTTGGAGTTATTGTAGCCGACGTCCATAACGCCGAGATCATCGGCATTTATGTAGAGTATATGAGGTTTGTCATTTGCCGTAATATGAGCAGCGAAAAAACTCAACAAAATCCAAAATAAACTTGTACGCATTAAATTTTCCTTGTGTTAATTACTACATGTTTCCCGCAGAAAGTATGCACCTTAACAGCTCAAGCGAAACTTTTTCCAGCCCTGCACAAAGCAGGGCTGTTGCGGGCTATTTTGTTACGCCGGCTATCGTGAGAACTTTAGACTGAAAGAAAGAGCCGAATATAGTGACTTGCATTCCTTCGAAGTCTTTGACTTTGGACTGCAAACTTTTGGAGATAGTATAGGCCTTGTCAGAAAGAAATTTATAACTTTTGGTAATTCCGCGTGTTTCAACAATTATGGTGCCTTTGAGCTTCTTATTCTCTACTTTATCTGTCTTTTTATCATCATCTTTGTCTTTCTTTTTCTTTTTCCCTTTTTTCTTAGCATCTGAGGTAAGTGCGATTGAACCTATACTGAGTAATACCAGTTTTTTGGAAAAAGTGCGTCTGTTCATTTTATATCCTCTATTAAATATATGTTTTTGTCGCTCTCTTAGCTAGGATGCCGCAGATTAGACAGAATTGTTAACTTGTGCACTCTCATTACGGATGAAAAATGTCAAAACGGACATCAGTAGTAAAAATAATTTAAATATTTTTATCGTTTATGCTATATTTCTGTATTGAGGAATCTTTTAACCGCTTCAATAGTTAGTTCTTTTTGGTCTCTGCGAACGTTATGCCCAGCTCCTTTTATGTGAATTATTTTTCCCCTTAGAAGGAGTTTTGAGATTTTGAGGTTGGTTTGTCTCTTTTGCCCTCGATCGTCGGCTTTGAGAATTAGTGTTGGAATGGTTATTAGTGGGAAAAGTTCCGCCATCTTCGGGTGTTTTCCTATTTTACGGAAAGCAGAATTTGGGTGATGAAGTAATTTTGAGGGTGCCCAATAACGCAATTCAGACTCACCCCATTGAGGCGTATTTTGTAAACCTCTTGTATATATTTCTTCATAAGTACTGTTGTTCTTCTTTAATATACTTGAACGACGTTTTTGTATATTTGCAGGTTCGTATCTTTTGACCCAGCTTGCAGGTCGAGGAGCTAAACGTGGATCTTCGAGAATAATTGCTCTGGCAATATTTGGATATTTTGCTGTAAACCATGCAGTTGATGCGCTTCCCATTGAATGACCC
>JAKVBD010000223.1 GCA_022446985.1 Lentisphaerales bacterium | reverse complement strand
ATTGCAGACCTTGAGATCTCCCCGGGTAATGCGCATTCACCTTCACACTTATACCTGCCTCATCTACTGCATTTATATCCGTACAAGTATTTGACTTTAGAGATGTGTGACTCCTTATCCATAAATACAGCCTAATGAGATTCCTATTCGTCAGGCCAGTGCTTTGCCTTCGGCTTCCTTCCCACAAAACCTCGCGGTTATGCAGTTGCCGCTTAGCTAACATTTCCCCTCGTCGGGTATGTAAGGGACTTTGACCCTCAAATGAATGCACCCTGCCGGGCGCACACAAAAAAATACTGGAGCCAAAATGACTCCAGTATTCCTGTGCGTGTGTGTGTCTGAGGTGACTTTTAAAAAAGAGGTAAAAACAAAGTGAATGGCACACCACTTTGATTCAGTCGACGAACTTCTGAGTGGCCGTCTAAGAAAGCAATACTCATCTTGCCGAGATGCTTTTGATCTGTATAGTGCATCATTCTTGTACCAAGGTTTCCCTTGCCGTTTGCCAGTCTATCTGCACCGAAAGTTGCTTTACTTTCATGCCATACATCCCATTCGTCATAATCATTTTCTTTGGTTTTGCCGCGGAACTCATTAACTTCCATGAGATAACCTGTTTCAGAGAGTAATGGAATCCTTGGGATTTTGTGAGCCTGAGACGTATTACCCTTAGAAACATTATTGGGAATGCCTTTGCCAGAGTTATCTGCAAGGTTCATTGAATTTACTGTATAATCCAATTTTATTTCATCATTGGTGAGAGATGGACACTGGTAGGAATCAACCTGCGCAAAGATAGGTTTTAAGATGTCTTTATCGATAATGTCCTTATTTTCAAAATTGCTTAAATAAGGTAAGTATCTGGCTGCAAAAAATAAATTATTATCCCCATTCGTTATATGATCAGCAACCAGGTAGTTGTTATTATGAGTGGAGTAGATATAACCAGCTCTGGTAATCTGATTTTGGTTGGTCATACAAATCTGCATTTTCGCGGCAGCTCTTGCATTTATCAAACCAGGGATAAGAATCGTCGTAAGTATGCCAATCGTAGCAATTACTACGAGTAACTCAATCAGGGTAAATTTATTTTTATTCATCTGATATTCCTCCTCTCAAATCTATCATTTTCGTAAATATACGAAAAATTAAGTACTTTAGTCACAAATACTTATATTTTTTAGATTAAAAATACTGGAGTCCCAAATGACTCCAGTGGCTCGGCTTGCATATGTGAGGAGAGTCTTATTTAAATTAAGCGCTATCTAAAACTTCTTGAAGCATAAATAGTCATATCTCTTAAGTCGATTTCTTCGCTATTTCGTGATTTTATTGACATATACGGATCTCTCAATGAATGAGTCACACTGTTAAAATAAATCTTTAAAATTTTCACTCTATTCATGCTTCAGATTCAACAGTCCACATAGGCCTATACTCTTCTGTCTTATAGGTATGTAATACTGACAAAACTCTATTTTTTCTCAACCCGTGTGACTACTACCGTCATTATTTCGTATTCGTGCAGCAAAATGTTATTTATGGGCAATTCCAGCCCTCCTCTATGGTTTACAACCCTGTTACCTAAGAGGTTAAATCATAAGGAAATGAAAGATGTCCGAGTGCCAAGATATAGAAGAAGAATTTTATCTCGAAGATCCCAATGCTAAGAGGATTATTGAAAACAGCCTTCTGGAGATACAAGCAGAATACAAAAGGAAAAGACTTTTTGAATCGTTAGTCGGCCCCTGTTTATCTACTGTTTTTCATGTGGCTTTAATCGCCATTTTAGCGATTGCTATAAGCGACAAGTATAAGCATGAATCTCCTGAAATTGTTATCGATGCATTAGAGGTTGAAGACATTCAAATAGAAGAACCTCCTGCTATCGAAGAACCAGAAGAAGTCGCATCTGTAGATGACCCGGTGATTACAACAGTAAAAGTAGATAATGTTGAGACAAACGATGACGCTCTTGAAGATGTAGATGATGAAGCGCCATCAACTGCAGACGACTCAACTGTAGATGCTATCTCAGATGTGACTGTAAGCCCTTCTGCTTTCGCTTCCCCATCTGTACTCGGCGGCCGTAGCAGTGCTGGTAGAGCTTCCGCAGTCAGTCGTTTTGGAGGAAGTAAAAAAGGACAAGATGTTCTTTTAAAATCCCTTTACTGGCTCCAAAAAGTTCAGAATCCAGACGGTTCATGGGGCGGGCAGCGTAGTATAAAACAAGGTCTAACTGGACTAGCGATCCTTACTTACCTTGCTTATGGTGAAACACCATTCTCTAGAGCATTTGGTCAAACTGTCCGTAAGGGTATGGATTGGTTGGTGAAAAGTGACATTGACGTAGAAAGTTCACACGGTTATTCACATGCTATAAAAACATATGCTCTCGCAGAAGCATATGCTATGACTGGCATAGAACCTCTTCAAAATGCAATGAACAAAAACCTGATTGTCATCATAAAAGGAATTCAAAATGGCGGTAGCTTCAACTATCACTATGAAGGTCCAAGAGAAGATTTGTCTTTTGCTGGCTGGAATTACCAGGCTTTAAAAGCGGCTTATGCTGCAGGCTGTGATCACCCTGGCCTGCTTCGCGCTATCGAAAAATCTATCAAGTGGTTAAAGAAAACTGCTAAAACTGACAATTCGGGTAATGGCTTTCCTTACTCTAAAGTTGATGGCCTTATCAAAGGTAAGGGTAAAGCATCTATGCGTGCTATAGGTGTTCTTTGTTTGCAGCTTTTGGGTGAAGGCAAAACTCCGGAAATCAAGGATGAGATCGCTACTATATCAACAAAAGACTTTGAGAAGTTAAGCTGGGAAAACCCTCCTTTAGAAAGTCTGTACACTTGGTACTATGCGACTCAATGTATGTTTCAGCATGGCGGTGAAGATTGGCAAAAATGGAATAAGAAGTTTCAATCTGTCCTAGTCAAGAATCAAAACTCAGAAGGCTATTGGGACTACCCGGGAAAAGGTCACATGCGCGCCTTTAAAGGGATTAAAGATGAAAGAATCTACGGAACAACTTTATGTGCCTTGATGCTAACCGTTTACTATCGCTACCTTCCTTCAGCAAAAGGTCTTAGCCGTCCTGAATCAGCCAAGAAGACAATCGTTGAAATTGACGAAGGTATAGACTTGCTTGAGTAACTCTTTTGTCAGGTTGGCACCCTGATCGAAACTCAATAAACTAAAGGGCATTTTTATTCAAGGGTATAGCCGTCTGGACAACTTTCAGAAAGAAGTTGTTCAGACGCTCATCAATTAATCAAAATAAGGAATATAAATGTCAGGAAAAACCAAAATAGCAGCCCTTCTGCACTCACAGCCAGGAATTCACAAGCTCAAACTATTGATTGGCAAGGCCCTGTGTATTTTATTATTTTATTCACAGTCTCTAACTGCTGCTCAAACATTACTATTTTCAGATGACTTTGATAATACTGTTAGCGATTCTATAACCGACCCTTCTGCTCGAGCGAAAGGTAATTTAAGTAGTTTACTCCGATACTCATGGACCAGTAATCCAAGTCAGGAAATTGAAATTGTTGATGGTAAATTTGATTGGATCGGAGAAACTGACAACAAGGGCCGTCTTCTCACTTCTGTTGGTGCCAATGTCATGAGATTTAAAACATCAAATGGCAGTGAAATCAATTGGAACGAAAATAACAGACTAAACGGCACAAGATATGAAATTTCTTTTACTTATAGAACTGCCTGGTCCCACTATTTAAACTTTAACCTATTGGACACTCTGCCAAACAATAAAGTTGATCTTTCTTCAGACGTACAAGGTGATTTTGTCTTTGGTACAAATGGAACAAGTGTAAGAACTGCAACAGATGGTTCCGACTTTAATTATATTGCAAATAAAGTTCAAGCCGACACAACATATCAAGTACGCTTACTAGTCAACGAGTTGGCTTACCCGAAAACAGTACAGATATACTTAGATGATGTTAAAATTACCGAAGAACCTATCATCATCACATTTGAGAACGAAGAACGTTACTTCATGTTTTCAAATTCCGGTAAATACGGTGGTTATATAGACAACTTCAACGTTTCTGTACATAAACCAAACGTTATTATTATTTACTCTGATGATCATGGCTACACAGACCTCGGTGTTCAGGGAATCGATCTGAACGTCAAAACTCCTAACATGGATTTACTCGCTCAAAATGGCGTACGATTCACAGATGGTTACTGTACCGCACCACAGTGCGTTCCTTCTCGTGGTGGACTTATGGCAGGCAGATACCAAAACCGTTTTGGTCTGCGTGGCAATGGCGGTGGCAGCGAAGGTGGACTTCCTGTAACTGAACCGTGTGTTGCTGAACGCTTTCAGGAGCACGGCTACCGCACAGGTATGATTGGTAAATGGCACCTTGGTGGTGGCGACCGTGCTCCAAAAAATCGTGGCTTCGACAATTACTGGGACGGCGCACTCTACACAGTTGAAAGAAACTTTAATCTCGATGCCGAAGAACTAGCAACGTCTGAAACTGTTGAACTTCCTGCTCTACCGAACCGTTGTATAGCTCAAGGAAAAGCTGCAGAAGCTTTTGTTGAACTCAATAAAGATGAGCCATTCTTTCTGTATTTTGCAGTCTATGGCCCTCACAATCCACTAATCGATAAAGAAGACCCTTATTTTCTAAATTTCCCGGAAGTGGATTACCCTCACCTAAATGATGAACAAGATGTTGTTCGTCGTCAGGGTCTAGCTTTGATTCATGCCGTGGA
>JAKVBD010000222.1 GCA_022446985.1 Lentisphaerales bacterium | reverse complement strand
TCGAAAATCTGTTTAGCATCAGACGGACTAAATTCTGATAACTGGAGCCTAAAATTCTCATAACCTGAGCTTTCTAACTGCTTATAGCTTTTTAAAGATTTTATGCGCCTGTAGCGTATCCAAGGGCTACTTTCCGTCCAAAGAGTGCAACCAAGAAATCGAACCGATGTTGTTTCAAAATCATCAAACTCGTGACCTGGAACCATAAATTTACCGGTCACTTTATAGCCATCAGTTAGAATCACCTCGCTTTTCTCCAGAAAATTAATCTGCTGTTCGCCAGTAATAAGTTCTTTACCGGTTGCTTCATCCTTAATTGTCCTTGTATAATTAAAATTAGAATGACATGCCCTCTCTAATTTATACTTCCGCTCAGGACAAAGTTCGCCATAATACTCGTGGTTCCCTGCTACATATATTACTGGCTTGTCTGTTTGAGCCTTTATCCAGGGAATGGCTCTTGTTCCCTCATGTATATCGCCCGCTAAGACAATGACGTCGGCATCTGTCTCGGGAATAGTAAAATCTTGATCCTCAATGTGAAGATCGCTTAAAACTTGGATTCTCACGTGAACTCCTGTGTTTTAGTTCACAGAAGAAGTAGGACAAAGAACTTTATTCTTTAAAACTATTTCGGAGGTTTCATGATTAAATTGCAAAGGAGATTAAAGACAATAGGCAACTAAAAGCAGGTTAGCAAATCGTATGGTGTAACTCATTACAATCATGGACATTTTGAATCAAAAATCCCAATATGGCAACCAGTTAGTAATGTCGGAACATGGACTCCTTAAATAAGGGCTTTGGAACTGGTAATAATCTAGATAAAGCGTGGCAATAACACAATAAAAGAGCATATACCTCGAATGCCTAGCATATTTTGCCGCTCATAACCTCATTCACAAAAATCCCGAATTTCTTTATTTTGATAATCATTTGCTTCTGCAAGCACTTTCCCGCAAATGTATTTGCCGATACTGCTCATATCTATAAAAGGAGGCTTTTTTACACCAGGATTATCACAAGACCATTCTTGCCCTGATTCCGTCTCAAACCAAAGGAGAGTCAATTCATCTCGATTAAGGTCATTTACGACATCTTCAACGGTCAATTCAATTAGATCTATGTAGGACTCATAAAAGAAGGACCTTTCCTTTTGCTTCTGAACACATATTTCATTCCAGACATTGCTCAAGCCACTATCATCACCAGACAAACAATTATCTTTTATTTTCTGTAATCTCCGAATAACGCTATTTAAGCATCTCTTCTCGACTTTCTCCAATTTTAAAAAATCTATAGACTTCACTCAATTTCCCTTAAATCTACTATTCTATATATTTCGAGTTTTATACTGACCAATGTATCAGAGAAAAAAGCATATATAACTAAATACACTAGTAAATAATGCTTTTAAAAGCCTAAGGCTCATACTTTCTCTCTTGAGATTCTTTCAAAAAGTCTTTCCATAAGAGGCCGTCCAAATCGGTGATAATTATCATTGTGTTGACAATATGCGATTGCACATTGAATACCTACCTTTTTATTGATTCTCAGTGCAGTCCCAAGATGACTCCTTTCCCAGCTATCTCTTTCTAGATACTCTTGATAGGCCATATCTAAGCCACCATTCTCCAAAAAGAGATTTTTGTTACTTCAAAATCACACCGTTGTTCTTGAGTCATTTTAGCTTCACTACAAAAGCTATCCATTGCATCCATGAATGCTCCGACTGCAGCACCTCGGTCAGACCAAAATTTCGCTTCTGCCCATTGACGAAAGTTTTCTTTTCTAATCATTTTTCCCCTCTTCAGATTTATTTTTACACATTAAAAAAACGGAACTACTGGATACTCTGTGGGATTTGGGGTTCTCAAACGTTTTTTAATAAATCCTCTAAGAACGTAGCTAATCAAAAAAACACATTCCTAATATCTTATAAGTGCTATTCAACGATTCTATTCGCTTACATACCCTCAGTGATCTTCGTGTTCTCTGTGGTTCAATCGGTTGTAAAATCACAGAGATCACTGAGTACACGGAGAATTAGTAAATAAAATTATCTCAAAAATGATCCCACACAAAATCCTGAAGACTCAAATAACATCTACGATTTTGATTAGTTCTTGGGGCCTTTCCCCTAGTATTAGTTACATCAAATTGTTTTAACGGTTCTCACTTTCACGATGAAGCTTTTCTTTTATTAACTCTACTCATAGACATAAGACAAAAAGTGTCCCTTATTATAAAAAACTACAGAAATTCTTCTGGTACAAGCTTTATATGCAAATATGCTCCTAGCATTTTATTCCCATGAAGTCTGGACAATCATTGAAGTAGAATCAGAGCTTTTTTATACTATCAACTAAAATTAGGGTCACATGAAAAACAATTATATACTGATAGACTTTGAAAACGTTCAGCCTAAGAATCTGGGTATTCTTAAAGGCCGTGACTTCAAAGTTATTTTATTTGTTGGAGCTCACCAAAATAAAGTCAGTTTTGAACTGGCAAGTGCCATGCAATCTCTGGGTGATAATGCAGAGTACATAAAAATCGAAGGCAATGGTCCGAATGCATTAGACTTTCATATAGCTTTTTACATCGGTCAAATTGCCGCAACGGATAAAAACTGCTTCTTCCACATCATATCCAAGGACAAAGGATTTGATCCTCTCATTCGACACCTGGCGACAAAAAAGATCTTTGCACTAAGAGAAAAAAGTATTGCTGAGATTCCGCTTCTGAATCTGACAAATGTTAAATCGACAAGAGATAGAGTCGCTGCCATAATCGAACATTTGCGCTCTCGGGGAAATGCCAAACCCAGAACCATCAAGACTTTATCAAATACCATCAATTCTCTTTTTGCGAAAAAGCTAAAGGAACAGGAGATCACTGACTTAGTAGAAGAACTTCTTTCCAATAATATCGTCATTCAAAACGAGAAGAGAATAACCTATCAACTCCCAATCGTTGAGGCAGGTTAACCCATGAGTAAAGATCAAAAGAAACCTAAAGAAAGCTTCAATCCTATCCCTCCAGAGCTGAGTAAAAAAGACAAGGAAAAGAAAGCAATTGAAGAGTTCAGAAAGCGTCTAAGAAATGGCACAGTCTTCTATGAATAGGCCTAAAAATAGTTCTTACTTTTATTTCCCGAAATCCATATCAGAACACCTAAACGGATCATGATCTACGAGAGATAAAAGTATATGTTGAACTGAGTAGCTTAAATTCTATTGCTTAAGCCGTTTAGCCTTTCTTCAAAACTTTTGATAGCTTCCAGGATCTCATCAAATGAAGGATAGTCATCATAAATCATTTGCTGCATCTGTTTATAGTCTGATCTTAACTGATCCACTCTAAAATTGTCCGGAACCAGTTTATAACATCCCTGCAGGGCACCGGCATAATCCGCCCAGCCTTGTGGATAAAATTTATTCTTGAATTCAACAACTTTTTGTAAGAGGTCTAAATCATCTAAAGCGTCATCTACAACTGAAGAGTTTAGCATTTGATAGGTATCGTAGTAATGACGAGAATATCTGCTTGGCTGAGCTTTATTTTCCGGTCTGTGAGCTTCAACATGTAGAATTGTAATCTTATCCCAAAAACTCTTCTTAGCTTCAATTGCTCGAATAGTAAACTTTGTATTTGGAGCAAATGCAGCAGCTGTTTCTGCACAGTAAGGTTCAAGTATGAAATTCTTATTGGGAGTCATCGCTGACATCGGGCTCAATTCCAAAAGAACAATTGGCTTAATGTAAGCGGAATCAAAAGCCTTGGGATACTGAAGCTCCAAAGATGGAGGTTCATTCTTAACTGATTTCACCAACTTCACCGAACAGTGACTCTCAACTAAGCCTTCTATTTGTCCTTTCAAAGTCGACTCAAGGTAAGAATTCGTCGCCGTCATCATTTTCTTATTAAAGAGGTCCTGCTGTCTATTAGTACGTGCTTCATAAGGATCTACGCCATCCGTCACCAAATTCCAATCTATAATTAAGTCTATATCTTCAGAAAAGCGCTTTATGAGATCATAGCATTTGGATAAACTTGTACCGCCCTTAAATAAAACCTGCTTCGAAAGCGCTTCGTCAGAAAAAACTCTTTGAAGAACCCAGCAAACCCAAAAATCCTTTTCAACAGAAGATTCATTCATGCCGATTTCAGCTGCTGATTGTCGAATCAGCTCAGAGCGTTCTTCTGGACTTAAGTCAGCAATTATCTCCAATCCATGCCCACTCATTTTTGATCCTTGAATATTTTTTTGATTAAATCATAAACCCAGGAGGTCGCATATTGCGTATCTTTTAAAATACGGGATTGTGTTTTTACATCAAAGTAACTTCGAATGATCTTACTCTCTTCTTCATCAAGCTCTTTCTTATTCAAAGTGATCAATGCCTGAACCAGCAAAGCACTGTCATTATACTTAAAGCCCATATCTCTCAATCTTTGCTTTTTAAATTCCAGAACCCGATTACCTATCTCATAACTGCGACTCTTGCCATTGCACAAATAAACATAACGGCCGGGAACTTGAGTCGACAAACCGATTAAATTCAGAGCTGCATTGCCGGTCACCTGAATTTCCCAGCCGAACTTACGAGCCAGTGCATGAGCGATCTGGTCAATATCAGGAGCTAACTCCTTATTTAATAACTTGCTGAACTTAGGGTAATCATAAACCCCACGCATAACTCTGCGGATCGTCCCTTTTTCACATAAGCGACTCAAGGCCTTCTCTACACTGGCCGCCTCTCCGAAATCAACAAAGTCAATCTTTGAAAAAGACCAAAGCCTACCCTTGCCATAAACTC
>JAKVBD010000221.1 GCA_022446985.1 Lentisphaerales bacterium | reverse complement strand
GTGAGGGAAAACTTCATGCACGGTTTGGTCGGTGAGGTAAAGCTGATCCGTAGGAGAAGCTTCACTTTAATCGAACTCTTAATGGTCATTTCTATTATTGGGATCTTGAGCAGTATGTTGTTGCCCTCACTACAAAAGGCGAGAACGGAAGCTTACCGTTCAGTCTCTTCTTCGCAAATGAAGCAGATAGGCCTTGCTTTTATCAGTTACGCTGATTCAAATGATGAGTGTTTACCGCCCTCTCGTTACCCAACTGGATCAACTTCAGCCTGGCCAATATATGTTCGGGAGACATTAGATCTACCTATAACAACACGTCTTATGGTTCATCCCGGACAGGGGTTTGCCAGTACGGTGGAGTATACCTACGGCATTACTGATGCTATGCGTGGTATAGATAGCGATGGGAAATTGACAGACCGGCTGCCAAGGCGTATTCAACAAATTCAAAAGCCGTCCAGAACTCATACACTTACGGAGAGCAAACTACGAGATGGTAAAAATTATAGCAAGTGGCGAATTTCATGGAGTATGTATAAAAAAGAATTTGATAAAGTGTCGCCTGAAGATGCAGAATACATTCACTACGCGTACTCTGGAGCTCATAATCTTTTGAACGCAGACATATCTGTGAGACTCAAAAAGTTTACTTCTCGAGCTACTGTGACCCAGCAAAACTGGCAGGGCATGGGGTATTAATGAATTCAAATATTGAATTGGTTAGTCCCATCTAAAAGTTTTCACCTGTAAGAAAGGAAATGCGATCTTACTAGGAGACTTTTGTGAATTTTAAATCCCTTATAATTCTTACGTTTAGCCTTTGCCTTTCTACATCTTTATGGGCAAAGAAGAAAGACAAAGAAAATAAAGTACGAACCGCAGAAATAGGTGAAATTCATTCTGCTGGAAGTCCCTATAAATTACTGCCATCGACAAAGTCCTATTTTGAAATTAAGGCTTCGAATGAAACTGGAAGTGAGGCTATGGGGCGCGTTAATCTCGCTAATAACTCGCGTGAAAGTGTAAAGTTTTCTCTAGTAGATGATGAAGAGCTGCCATTTCAAATCAGAACAATTCGCAACTCAATTGGTAAGTCATTTGGAGTTCTGACTTTTACAGGGGAAAAAGTGGCAAAGGCCGTCTATAAAGTCAAAGTCGCCGCTGTTTTTGAAAATGGTGCCAAAGACTTTCAGACTTATGAAATTCATCGGGTTGATGAATACCTTGCGGATAAGTTTATGGACTTTGCGCAGCATGAATTTACTAAAATCGTTAAGAGTGGAACTGTTGCTCGACGTTTATCCATGAAGGTAAAAGATTCTGTCGCCAGAGAGTACTTTTCAAAATTGAATAAAGAGGGCTTTTTTACAGATCTGAAGTTCATGATTAACAGAAGTGGCTGGGACGCTCTTTGTGAAGGCGGCGGTCGGTTGAATTCACTGGTGCTTGCTTATTATGATCCACAATCATCCCTGTTTAAAAATCAGGAATTAAAGACCAGATTTTATCAGGGAATATTAGTCAATAGTAAGTTCAATCATCAATTTAAAGCGCGTTGGTCAGATACTCATACATGGCGTAATTCTGATCACTTGGCAGGGATAGCTTTAAGAGTCATTGCCGATCTGCGTCAGGAGATGAAGAGTTCAGAAAAGAAGGACGCAGACAAGGCTATGAAAGTCTACGACGCTTTGCTGGATGTCTGCGACAATCTGTGGGCTGAGCGCATGCACGAACGCCCAGCGATCGGTAATGCCAATCGCAATCACCGCATGCGTAGTCTTTTCATTCGTGCAGCAATTACATATGACTACAATCGAGCTTTAACGGATCAGGACGTCTGGTTCGATAAAGCAGATCCTCGCATTCCGGGGTTTTATCCAGATGGCATTTTCTCAGACCTTAAAGAACTTTTGGAGACAGGTTATGTTTTTATGGATAAGTACAATAAGCGAAATGGTATCTTCCCAGATGGTACAATTTGTCATCACCCGGCAGTGGGGATTCAATTTACTGCCGATGCCTACGGTTGGGAATGGCTGGTTGAACACAGTGTCCCTTTGGCTAATTTCCTCAAAAATACGCGCTACAAAACTAACGATAAAGTCTACGATATAATTGCTGATAAGCTGCTCGATACCTACCGTTCAGTGATTTTCAATGGCTATATAGATATGTCAGTAGGAGGCATTATTCAGAGCAGAGAAAAATGGGCCGAGCGCATGCCTCAGGCCGTAGTGTCTTTAATTGAAGCTCGCTCAGATGATACTAAGATTAAAAGACTTGATGAATTAAAGGCTTTTTCCAAGATTCTTAAGGGTTCGCCTTTCTATGACCCCTTGAGCTTAAATCAACCTTTTTGGAATATTGATTATCTGGTTCATCGCCGCCCGACATATTTTGCCTCAGCTAAAATGATCTCCACTAGATCGCGCGGATTGGAGCGGGGAATTGACAGGAAATCTTACTATTACTTAGGAGATGGCGCATTATTCATTCGCAATGCTGGCTCAGAATATAACAGCCTGACCAAAGTCTTTAATTGGCATGCGATTCCAGGAACTACAGCAGAACAACGCGGGGTGGAAATACCATTGGCTGCTGATTCTCCGTTTAAAGGAGCTAATGGCACAAATAGTTATGCCGGTGTGAGCTCAAATGGGCAATATGGCTTTTCAGCTTTCAAGTATGAGAGGAACCATGCCGATTCAAAAGTTTGCTATGCGACTGTGAATGCCAACAAAGCTTACTTCTTTTTTGAAAATGAAATTCTCGCTTTGGGTAACAATGTTCGAAGAGTTTATGAAGGGCAGGGAAAAGATATCTGGACGACACTTAATCAGGTGGAATGGGAAACGGATATCTATGTCTCTGGAATCGATAACGCTCTAAAATTAAATTCACGTGACATAGAAAAGACTTTCAAAGCAAATCAACCTTTTTGGCTTCATCAGAAAAATGTAGGTTACATCGTTATTCCAGCTAAGACTACCAATGTCCTACTAAAAACCCAAAAGAAGCAGGGGAAAGCATCTGGTGTATTTACCCTGGCTATCAATCATGGTAAGAATCCACAAGGTGATGATTATAAGTATATTATTTTACCAAATTGCAGCCGCGATCAGCTTCAGACTTTTGTCACTGAGTTACAAAATGGTGATCACATAGCTGTAGTTGAAAACTCATTCAGTAGATTTGCTGTTCATCACAAAAAGTTGAAACTATCACAAATCGCCTTCTTTGAACCTGGAGAGCTGACGGTCAATGGAATGGAAATCTCCGTAGACAGACCGGCGTTGGTCATGCTGCAAGATCTGGGAGAGACCTATAGGATAACAGTGACAGATCCATTGCACTCAATCGAAAATACCTCAATTCAGCTTTCCTTAAACAAAAAGCTTTCTGGAGAAGGTGCCGCATATGATGATAGTACAGGCTTAACCAAGATAAGCTTTACGCACTCTTCAGTAGAAGCTTTAGCAGGAAAGCCACAAACTCAAGTATTTCATATCGATTAATAAGAGAGACGTTGCTCCAAAGTTTTTTTCAAGAATTTGTCCCATCTATATGAATTGACCTGTAATGCCTGCAAGGATTTTACAGATAAGAGGTCAGATGAAGATGAAGTTTAAGAGTTTGACTTTACTTGAGTTATTAATAATCATAGCCATTATCGGTATACTGGTTACTCTTTTGGTACCGTCTCTAAAGGCGACTAGAGAATCGGGCATGAGTGCTGTTTCAAAGTCTAATCTCAGACAGATATATACAGGCTTTCTGGATTATGCCAAAAAGAATAATGGCGCCTTTCCACGGTACCGAATTTCGCAAGCACGCAATGTTTGTTTTTGGACACGTGAATTAAAAGACTATTTTGGCAGTGATTTGGCCTTTGATATCATGCGTATTCCCGGAGTGACTTATCAGAATGGTCAATGGTCGGGGTATTCCGGCTCCCACGCTCTCACAGGCTTTAGAGACAATGGTTCTCTGGATAATAAGTATGTTGGCCGAAAAATCATCAGTATGGTCAAGCCGGCAGAGACTTATTTGCTTTTTGAAGGCTTTGCGAAAAATGGCAATAATGCCGAAGGAAGAGTCACCTGGGGACAGGTTCAGAACGATAAAAGTGCAGTATCCGCGAGCACTGCTAGAAATCTCAATTTTTTATATAACGAACGGATGAATTGGGTCAATGTTGATGGAGCTGTATCGTCTTTACATTTTAACTCCCGGCAACTGATCACTGCCAGTCAGTGGAAAGGGCTATGAGAATGAAGCGTTTGAAAAGTCTTGCTTTGAGTCTCTTGATACTTGTAGTCTCAAGCAGCTGTAATAAAGGTCTCCAATCACCTAAGAAAACAACAGCAACTCTTAAAGCCAAATCAACACAAAAGTTACCAGAGCTCCCTCTAGAAAAGCCTGAATTGAGTCTGGCTATAAATTCAACCGAAAAACAAGGCGAAGAGGCCTTTGCTCCCTTATATGAGCAAGTATTGAGCAAGTCCATTCCGGCGAATGAAACTGTTGTTTCGCAAAATCCACCTTCATTGATTTGGCCTGGAGATAAAAAGAAAAAGTACCTATATAGAATTCAATTGAGTTCTAGTCCTGAATTTTCACCAGAGACAACAATTGTATCTGATGTAAAGGCATGGTGTATGTATACTCATCACGAAGCCTTAGCAGAAGGGAAATGGTACTGGCGCTGGCAAAGAAAGGAAACAGATCAATGGCAGGATCGGTCATCTACACAGACTTTTCATATAGATAAATCGTCTTACCAGAGACAGGTTAAATCTTTTACAGATTTTTTAAGTTCTGTTCCGAATGTACACCCCC
>JAKVBD010000220.1 GCA_022446985.1 Lentisphaerales bacterium | reverse complement strand
TCTTAAAGATATTCGATTTGCCGAATCTAAAAGTTGTAAAGGAATTATAGAGCTTTTACAGCAATGCACGAAGAGGCATAAAAATATGTTCACACCAAGACACGGAGAAACCAAGGAAATATCTATTAGAGTTTAGTTGGGAAATAGTATATGGTGGGTTATAAATAACTCTATTAAATATGCTTATAGATTGTGAGTGATATTTTAGGGCATGGCAAGAGAGCGTGGGTTGTGAAGATTAGAATATAACTGGATCAATTCTCTTCTTGGAGTCTTGGTGTCTACCTCAGGCACCTTTTCGAACGGAGCTCTATCCCAGGGCATCCTTAATGGGTGGGAACTTAAGCGTTGTTTTCCTGGGACCGCAGGCTTCCAGCCTGCATTTTTCGTCACAATTGAATTGGTGTGATATTTATATATTATTGAATAACAATTATTTATATATTGGATAGTGCTCCTGCCGCAAAGGATTGCGGCGCGCCCAGCATAAAAACCTATTAGCTTTATTATGAGAACTTTAGGCTTAAGTTCCGTCCCATTAAGGGCATTCTCTAACTCAGGTACCTTTTCGAGCAAGCTCTCTGTCTTGCTTCGCAATTCACCTTATAATCTTGTTTAGCGAGGTACGAGCAAGTGTGAAATAAAAAGGTCATCACAAAACTTGGAACATTACCAATAATTTTGGAACATTAACAAATCTGTTAACCTTGCTAAATCAGCTCCGTACTAGTGCATAAATGCTAGTTAGTTGCGGCAGTTAATCAGAGTCAATGCTTTTAAAGCAGTGAGCTCTGTTTAGACAGCTTGATTTTAAATAAAGATTAGAAAGAATCCCCACTACACACATACGCACATGCCACCTCTAGCTTAGGCTAGAGGTGGTTTATGTAAACAGTCGAAGCTGAGAATTGTGTCGGCATTCAAAATGGCATTTGTATTACTTAGCCATATTGGGTAATTGACGGAGACCAATAAGCAAAAAATGCCAGAAGTTCACTTGATACCACTTCGTTCTACTTCTATAAAAATAATTTTGTAAAACAACACATCGGTTAACCTTACCAAATTAGCTCCGTACTATTTGCTTAAAAAGGAGTCCTTTTTGAGAAATGTTATCTGTATATTGGTGTTGTTGGGAGCCTTTTCTCTAAATATAAATGCAGAAGTAGTTACGACGAAGAAAGGTTATGTCACTAAGACAATGATCAATGCAACGCCTAAATATCGAATAGATGGACTTCTTGTTAGCCGCGGCAGTGTCTTCCATATAAAAGATTTCGTTGAATACTATGTTAGAGCTACCTGTGTAATTGTGAAGGATAAAATAGTCCGAATCAAATCAATCGAAGTATTGTCCAAAGAAAAAGACCGCAAAATTGCCTCCTTTATTGAGTTGTGTCGAGAGTACAAGAGCAACCGCTCTGAAGTAATCATCAAATACCGCAACAAACCTTTATCTTTATCAGCTCAGGTGAGCTCCATTAATTTACAAGGAGGCGTATATGTCATTGGCCTGGAAGGTAAAGGTCGGCTTTATATCGATGAGGTAGATATGCCTAAAGATATAAATGAAATATTGTGGCAGAATCGCAGCAAAAGAAAAGCAACAAAGATAAATTTCACTGCCGAATGGTGCGGCAACCAAGTGGGCCTTCTATTCTTCAAAAATATGACTGAGCTTTCTATTAAAAAAGAGCTTGTTACTTCAAAGAAATCTAAAAAGAAGAAAAATATAAAGAAAGACGGTTAATTCCTGCTTCTCATTTCTTTCCTGCCAGAAGTTTTCCTGAGACCTCTTCGTCCCAGGGATCTCTAAATAAAATATAAGCATGCTGAAAGTATGTCTCAAAAGTGTCTCCAGTTGCATACTTTCAGCATGTGCGATACCATCCTTGACCTAGGGTTACGCTTTGCTCACCCTAGACTGAAATCAAGTACTCTTTCAGAGTACAGGTGCCAAATCTCTTAAGTCCCCACCCATTAAGTCTATTCTCTTTAGCTTCGCAATTAACCTTATACGTGGTTTATAAATTGATTGAACCAAGGATTTATTAGTACTTTTCTTTTGTATCAATTAACAAATCTGTTAACCTTGCCACATCTGCTCCGTACTAATGCATAAATGCCAGTTAATTACCGGAGTTAATCAGAGTCAATGCTTTAAAAGCAGTGAGCTCTATTTATACAGCGCGCTTTTTGATAAAGATAAGAAAGAATTTCCACACACACATATGCCACCCCTAGCTTAAGCAAGGGGTGGTTTTTATTAAAAGGAAAAACTTGGAATACAATGGGATACTAAATATAGAACAATGAAAATCGTGTTGGCATTCAAGATGGCACTGTTTTTTTACGCAAATTTGGGAATCGACGGAGCCCAATAAATGACATAAGCCTCTGGCGGCAACCGTGCCGGTAGAAGCCAGAATTTTTCGTATAATACACATAAAAAAGGATCATAAATGAAAAAACTAAGTACTCTGTTAGGGCTCCTGCTACTCGCAATAAGCCCGGCCAATGCAGCAGACTCGATTCCTGCTCTCAAAAAATCAATTGAAGATCCTGCTACCGGACTCAATCTGCAGCCGGGTTTCGCGGCCGAACTTATTTATAAGGTCGATAAAGAGAAATACGGTTCGTGGATTAGTATGGATTTTGATAAGCAAGGCCGCCTGCTTGTTTCAGATCAGTTAGAAAAAGGTGTCTTCCGTTTAACTCTGCCCAAGATCGGCGAGAAGTTTTCAGAGAAAAACATTGAAAAGGTGAATATTAAAACAGGTGTTCATGGCATGCTTTTCGCCTTTGATCATTTATATACCGTTCGCTATGGTTCTTTGTCCCGTGCCAAGGTATTGGCAAATGGTGATTTCGGTCCGGAAGAAGTCATTTCAGAGTTAAGGGGTAGGGGTGAGCACGGACCGCATTCAATGCTTATTACTGAAGATGGCAAAGGCATTTATCTTATTGCCGGTAACTATACTAAGACGCCAAAACATCAGAAATCTCGTATTCAAGAGAATATGAAAGACGATAACTTATTAGGAAATTATACTTTCGGCCACAATCAAGGTGGTAAAGCTCCGGCTGGATATGTAATGAAGTTCAGTCCCGATGGTAAAGAGCGTGAGTTGATGAGTATGGGTTACCGCAATCCAGTTGACTTTGGCTTAAACCGCCATGGCGAGATGTTTGTTTACGATGCCGATATGGAATTTGATCTCGCTTCTCCATGGTACCGACCAACTCGTATCACCCATGGTATTTCAGGTGCTGAAAATGGCTGGCGTGCAACAACAAAAAAATGGCGTAAGTACTTTGCCGATACAGTCGGTTCAGTCGTTGATATTGGCCCTGGTTGTCCGGTTGGTGTCGTTTTTGGTACTAAGGCTAAATTCCCGACTCATTATCGCGATGCGATGTTTATCTGTGACTGGTCTTATGCGACCATGTATTCGATTCACTTTACTCCGAATGGCTCTTCTTATACGGCAGAGAAAAGAGAATTCCTTTCAAATACCAAAGGCCCTTTGCCATTAACTGACGTGCAGATCGGCCCAGATGGCAACATGTATTTTGCAGTCGGTGGTCGTAATGGTCAGTCCTACTTGTATCGCGTTTATTACAAAGGCAACGAGTCTACCAAACTTTCTAAACTGGACATGACTGGTGCTGAAGCTCGTAAGACTCGTCACATGCTCGAATCCTTTCACGGTCATGCCGACCCGAAAGCTCTTGAAACTGCCTGGCCTTACTTAGGCTCTGACGACTATCACCTGCGCTATGCAGCGCGTATCGCTATAGAGTGGCAGGACGCCAAGAGCTGGGCTGATAAAGCTTACAATGAAAGCAATGACTTGGCGGCAATTCACGCCCTGCTGGGTTTAGCCCGGCGCGACCTCAAAGGCAGCCTAACACCGACAATCAAACGCCTGAATAAAGTCGACTTCAATAAACTGGACAAGACCGGCAAGCTCGCTTTGTTGAGAACCTACCAAGTAGCCATGAGTCGCCACGGCATGCCGGAAGCCAGTTTAAAAAAGGCCGCCGCCGATAAGCTCGATGGCTTCTTCCCCGCTAAGGACGACAACCTCAACGAAGAACTTTGTCGTATTCTCAGTTATTTTGAACATCCTTCAGTCGTGGCGAAAACCATAGCTCTTATGAAGATTACCAAAACTAAAGCATCTGAGATCGACGCCGAAGTTATGAAACGCGGCAGACGCGGTGGCGCATTTCTAGCCTCGATGAAATCAGCGCCAAACACTTTAAACATGCACTACCTATTCTGTTTAAAGGAAGTTAAAACTGGTTGGAGCATGGATGATCGCAAATTTTATTTTGCCTGGGTTAAAAATTTGTTGGAGAAAAAAGGCGGCAGTATGATGAAACAGTACCTCGCAAAAATCAGACAAACGGCAATCGAGTCTATCCCCGAAAAAGATAGATTGACGATACAGTACTTAATAGGCGATGTCAAAAACATTGATCTGGCCAAACTTCCTAAAGCTGCTGGCCCTGGTGTGGCTTGGACGGTAGAGTCGGCCCTTAAAGTGCTCAATAAAGAGCCACTTAAGGAGCGCGACCTCGCCAACGGCAAGAAAATGTTTTCGGCCGGTATGTGTATTGTCTGCCACAACTTTGCCAATGAAGGTGGCGGTGTTGGCCCAGACCTCAATACTCTCGCCAAGCGCAGTGACTACAGGTCCATATTAGAGTCAACACTCAACCCCAACTTGGTTGTATCTGATCAATTTGAACAGCATGAACTCAAAATGAAAGACGGCTCAACCATCCTGGGTCGTATCATGTCTGAAAAAGACGGTGTCATTTCTTTGGTTCAGTCTGGTTTTACGCCAAATACATTGACTAAAGTCAACAAGGCAGATGTC
>JAKVBD010000022.1 GCA_022446985.1 Lentisphaerales bacterium | reverse complement strand
GTAGCTCAATTGGTTAGAGCGCCTGCCTGTCACGCAGGAGGCCGCGGGTTCGAGTCCCGTCACTCCCGCCATTTCTTTTCTATTCAAATGGCTTTTCTTCAAATACGTACGTATGTCTCAATTGTTTTATTGAGGTATTTGGGCACGCGTTTACATGCTACAAACAGTTAGGTCTTTAAATAAAAAGAGGTAACTAAGCATTGCTATGCCAGTTACCTCTCGACAAGAGTTCTTATCTATTCTTCAGTATCATCATAAGCGTATATACTTCTCTACCTTTATTTCCTCAAGGAATTCTGAGTCATGGCTCGTGATGATTAAGCCTCCTTGCCAGCTTGTTAAGATACTTTTTAAGGCTTTTTGGCCGATTATATCCAGGCTGTAAGTAGGTTCGTCAAGGATTAGAATCTGTGTCACAGGAACTTGTTGGAAGATGCAAATCAAAGCTGCTCGTAAGCGTTCACCTGGGCTTAATGACTTGAGGGGTCTTTGAGCCAAGGCAAGTGGGAACTTATGAGATAAGATTAACGCAGCCAGTTCTTCAGGAGAACTTTTACCGTTTTCGATAGACAAGTACTGTAGTAATGAGTCTTCTAAAAACCAGTTTGTCGCTCCTTGAGAAATATAAGCTATTTGTTGTGGTTCTCTTATGACCTGTCCTTTTAAGGGGTTGAGTGAACCAATCATTATTTTTAGGAGAGTTGTTTTACCTGTTCCATTTTCTCCGCAAATGGCCACTTTATCATTGCTGACATTCAAATTGAGGTCTTTGAATAAGTTTTTATTTTCGATAGCGTAGGAAATGTTTTTCAGTGTAAGGACTGGCTTTTCACTTACAGGTAAAAGTTTAGGTAAGACTGGTTCCATTGCCAAGCTGACCTGAACTGCTCTTCTAGTTGACTTTGTTGTATTTCTCATTGCTGTAATACGCGAATCGCGAATGCGTTTCATTCTGCCATGTTTTACTTGGGCGTAATCTCTTTTCTGGTTTAGGCATTGTCGTGGTGTAGCCCGCCCCAATTCATTGATTCGACCAAATTGTTTCTTACGAGCCCGACGCCGGGCGACGTGAAGAATATGCTCTTCATATTTATCTAAACGATTAAGGTTTCTAAGATATTGTCGCTGTGATTTCTCATGGTCCTTTTCCATCTTAAATTCAAGATTTTCATAAGTACCATTAAAATAACAACAGCCTTGCTCTCCCATAATGAAGAAGTGTTCAAAACCTTTGAGTACACATTTCCTATGAGAGACGACAATCAATGCTCCAGACCAATGTGGTAGCCAGTTCATCAGCCAGTTCACTCCCAAATTGTCAAGGTCTTGACTGGGTTCGTCTAGAATCAATATTTCAGGTTGTGATAACTTAGCCGCCAAGAGTTTTAGCTTTCGCAGTTCTCCATGACTGAGTTGGTAGCTATCTTTGCTAAATAAGTCTAGCTCTAGGCCTGCCTTTATGAACTCTTTGGTAATTTGTTCGCAAGGGAGGTTTAGGCTTCTAATGAGCTCAAGAGAATTTTTGACTTCTTTGTCTTGAGTTGCAGAAGCCAAGTGCTGACTTATGTAATACGGCTTATGACTTAAGCTTATACGGCCTTTGTCTGGTTTTAAGTGGCCAATAATGAGTTTGAGCAAAGTAGATTTTCCAACTCCATTTCTGCCAATTAGGGCAACGCGATCACAAGCTAAGCTCAGATCAAGATCTTTTAAAATCTCACGACTGCAGTTGGTGGACATGCATACCTCGGAAAGCTCAATGTTAATATTTTTCATTGTCTGAGCTCCTTTAGTTTCTCCACGATCTGTTTTAGGATCGGTGCTTTTGCTTCTATTTTGAAGTGCATGCCTTGTTCTTGAGTAGAGCTTTCAAGAATTCGGCACTTTGAATAGATTAAGGTTGTTACCTGACTGGCAGAGTAAGGAACAAAGACCTCTAGAGTCTGTTCACTTCTAACCTCCTGAAGTATGGTTGTTTTGAAATCGGCCACGGCTTCAGAGTCATGACTACTCAAAAGGACATAGGGGTGGGCCTCGCTGAGTTCGTCTGCGACGGCTTTCTTAAACTCAGTGTTCAGGCGATCAATTTTATTGAAAACATAGAAACGGGGAATCTTTAATGCTCCCAGTTTTTCTACCATTTCCAGAGTAGTCTTTAAATGGGCTTCATACTCATAATCCGATATGTCGATGACAATGACAAGAAGAGAAGCTTCTTTAAGCTCTGCCAAAGTGCTGGTAAAGCTTTCCAGTAAACTTGCGGGAAGTCGTCGAATAAAGCCCACGGTATCGCTCACTAAAACATCTTCACCATGACGACTTAGGCATCTTGATGTAGTACTCAGAGTTTCAAAAGGCATTTGTCTTGCTGATAGTTCTTCATTTGTTAGTGCGTTCATCAAAGAAGTTTTGCCGGCATTGGTATAGCCAATTAGCACGATGCGTTTGCATGCCTGGCGCTGAGAGCGGCTTATATCGCCAACCCGGGTAAATTTCTTTTGGGCTTTTTTAAGTTCTAGCAGGCGATGATCCAGCTTTCTTGCCAATAATTCGGAGGCTGTTTCTCCTGCTCCCCGACTGTTGCCAATACCACCTGCTTGTTGGTCCATATTTATGCCAATGCCTCGAATACGAGGACGCAAGTACTCAAGTTGTGCTATTTCAACCTGTATTCGTGCTTGCTTTGTACTGGCATGTTTTAAGAATACATTGAGGATTATCGCTTCACGATCGCAAATTGACATCCCGGCTATATCCTCAAGATTCCTAAGTTGGGAAGGTGAAAGTTCTGCATCTACGACAATCATTGAAGCCCCGCAATCGCGGGCTCGTTGAGCGAGATGATGCGCGGTGCCTTTACCGATTAAACTCTTGGGGTTTATTTTATTTAGCAGGTAGATTTCCTTACCGGCAATTTCAGCCCCTTGAGCTTCAGTTAAATTAACAATCTCTTCTAATTGAGCTTTTTGAATCAATGGATCGTTGACGGAGTTGATTGAAAAAACATAGCATCTGGTTTTATCAGAGTTTTTACCTCTGTGTATGTTGTGGTGCTTATCAGACCAGTCTTGTACTATTTTTTCCCACTGACCATCATCGGCCACAGGTACTTCTTTATGCTCTAAAGTGGGTTTAGAAATGAATTTCATCTTATTTTCCTTGTGATTTAAGCCAAGGGAAGTGATGTAGTAAAGCGTGAAAAAAGGTGGCGCAGAGATTACCTGTGCAGGTGCTTACTCACGCACAAAGAATTGTGACACGTCAATACTGTCACCAGCACTCTTGGCGATAAAAGTAGATATTTAGTGGAATAATATCAGGAAAGGAATCTTAGACGAAATTTGATGAGTACACTTTTTTTCTCCATAGGTAGACAACATTAAGATTACATAGAACCACAGAGACTTGCAAACGATTCAATACACTAATGCTTATTTTTTTGGCCTATTGAGAATGCGAAGTCGGATGGTTGTGGTTTAAAAGGTCATAAATAGCTTATGCTTTTGATGGATAAGTAATAAGGCAAGTAATTAACTTCCTAGGAATGGTAATGGACTATAAGGAATCAGATAAATAGTTGACCTTATTTTCTTACTATAGGGGGCCTTAGATTCAGGAGAAACACAACGATCAGATTTTTAAGTATCACTAGAGGTGTAAAGTAGAACTCGAATTAGCATGGATTATTTATGAAAACTGCAATGGCTCGCCATATACTAGTCAAACGCAAAGATGAAGCAGAAGAACTTCTGAATAAACTTCGAAGTGGGGCTGATTTTGGTAAACTTGCCAGAAAATTTTCAACATGTAATTCTGCAAAGCGCGGTGGGGATCTTGGTGAGGTTAGACCGGGGGAGTTGGTGCCAGCCATAAATAATATCGTTTTTAACAAAGAAGTTCAGAAGATACATGGTCCGGTCAAAACTAAATTTGGTATTCACTTAGTTGAAGTTTACTACCGGGATTAACAAATTTCCTAAAAATATCGTAGTGGCTGCATAAATCCTCAAATTAACTTCGTCTAGCTTTCAAAGATGAACAATTTGAAATTTTGACGATGAGGAGAGTATCTATGAAGAAACTGATCATTCTATTTACGGTAGCATTGATGACGATGCCTATGATGGCTCACGAAAAGGACGCCATAAATTCATTGAGAGAATCTGGCAAGATTTTCGCTAAAGTAGCCAAAAAGGTTTCCCCTGCTGTTGTTCTTATAAACGCTGAAAAAGATGTTTACCCAAGTAGGTATTCGGGGCAGGGAAGGCAAGGTTTCCAAGAAGAGTTTTTCCGCCGTTTCTTTGGCGAGCAGTATGAGCGCCAGGAACAAAGGAAAGATGTTCCAGAAAAGAAACGCCGCCAGGAGATTGGTCAAGGATCTGGCTTCATTATTTCAAAAGACGGACTGATTCTTACTAATAATCACGTAATTGGCGAAGCCGATGCAGTAAAAGTGAGTCTGTTAGATGGTCGTGAATTTGAAGCAAAAGTTATCGGTAAAGATGCCAAGTCAGACGTTGCCGTCATCAAAATAGAGGGAAAAGAGGATTTCCCGGTTATTCCGATTGGCAATTCAGATAAACTTGAAGTTGGCGAGTGGGTTTTAGCCCTGGGAAATCCATTCGGTTTATCTCATACATTAACTGCTGGTATTGTCAGCGCTAAGGGCCGAAGTGGTGTAGGGATTGTTGATTATGAAGAGTTTATTCAGACCGATGCGGCTATTAATCCTGGTAACTCTGGGGGCCCACTGGTAAATCTTGATGGCGAAGTAATTGGTATAAACACAGCGATATACAGTCGCAGCGGAGGTTACATGGGAATCGGTTTTGCTATTCCAATCAACATGGTCGATAAGATTAAGAATCAATTGGTTGATAATGGTGAAGTCACTCGTGGTTTTCTAGGAGTTATGCCACAGGATGTCACACCAGAGTTGGCTAAAGACTTCGGTGTTAATGCCGGCGTGTTAATCTCTCAGGTAACTCCAGGTTCTCCTGCAGACAAAGGAGGAGTTAAAGTCGGAGATATAGTGGTAAACTTCGACGGTAAAGTAATTAAAGATGTTGGACCATTTAGAAATGTGATCGCTATGAAGCTGCCAGGTGATAAGATTCAAATGGATGTTATTCGCAATGGCAAAAAGAAAACTTTAGATATAGTTCTGACTTCGAGACCGGATGAAAAGAAAGTTGATACAGAAGATATTTATGGATTAGAAGTAGGCAGCCTGAATGATAATACCAAAAAATACAGTCTTCGAGCTTCTGAAGGCGTAGTCGTTACTAATGTCCTTGCAGGATCCTCTGCAGCTTATGCGGGTATTCGTCCAGGAATGGTAATATACCAGGTAAATCGCCAAGATGTAAATTCAGTAGATGAGTTTCAAAAAGCCGCTGCCATGAATGACGGAAGAATGCTTGTACTAATTGATTCAGGCCGAGGCCCTCAGTACCTGATTCTTAAAAAATAATCTCCTTACCTGATATGTTTTCCTAGATTGATAGCCGGTTCTTATGAGCCGGCTTTTTTATTGTGCGCCCGGCAGGGCGCATTAACTTGAGGGTCAAAGTCCTTACATGCCCGACAAGGGGAAATATTAGTTTAGCGGCAACTGCGAAACTTTGTAGGAAGGAAGCTTTTGGTAACAGTAGTGGGCTGACGAAAAGTGATCTCATTAGACATTATTTATAAATAATGAATCTATCACCTGTAATGCCCCATATCTTATCCGGAAATCAACAAAGGAAGCTCACAGGGGGGCCTTATAATCCTTACCTAGATATATCATGCTTCATGAGCTTAATCAAGAACTTTAAATTCGAGGTCACAGTTTTTGTCGTTATTCAGAACGAAATTTATTTAAGGGGCCTCCGTGGTACGGAACCGTATGCCCGTTGGTATGATAGAAGGAAAATTAATTAACCTCTCTACTCGATACCTAAAAGTTGTTCTTTAAGAAATAATTACTCTGGAGATAAGTTCTCAGTAGCTGTATTATGTGCATTGGTTATTAGGTTGAGTGAGTGGTAATAAGGGCTTTTCACAGACCTAAATGTTTTTGAATCTCAAAACAATATTATTTATGGACGATGCTGAGATGAATTATTCAGAATTAGATGAGTCTTTAACTGACAATATGGAAACTGCTGCAGAAAAGTCAGTGGACAGCAGTTCTGATACAAGCGAAGACATTATTCCGGAAATAGCTGAAGAGGGCCACTCGGAAACACCTATAAAGAAGGTAACAGTTGTTGAACCTTTCAAATATCATGAACAACTCAGAGATAACTACAAGAAGAGAAAGAAGACCTGGGACTGGTTCTCAGAGAAGGCCAACAAGGATGAACAGACCAAAGCATTCAGATCTGAGTTGTTAAAGAATACCTACAGGCTGGACAAGGAGTCCCATAGCAGCCTTTATGATATTGTCGATAAAGTCTGTGAAAAGCTTTCAATTGATGCTGGAGTTACGCTTTATCAGGAAAATAATAGCACTCAGTTAAATGCCGGTATCTCAATCCTCGATAAAGAAGCCCATATTGTTCTTTCAGGAAACCTCCTGAGTTTATTGAATGAGACAGAGTTAAAGGCTCTTCTCGGCCATGAATTAAGCCACTATCTTTTTTACAAGCTGGATGATGAGAGTTACGAAATCACTCAGAGAATTATTCTGGCTTTAGCTAATGACAGTCGGAGTGAAGATGTCATTATTGAAACGGCCCGCATATTTCAGTTATACATGGAGCTTTTCTGTGACCTGGGATCTTTTAAGGTCTGTGGAGATTACAGGCCGGTCATTCAAACTTTAGTTAAGATGAATACTGGGATCACTCAGGTTAATGCCGACAGCTATGTTAAACAGGCAGAAGAAATTTTAAGCTCAGGTAATGAATCCACTCAGGCTTACAGTCATCCCGAAACATATGTCAGGTCTATTGCATTAAAGCTTTATGCCGAGGACAATGAGGACTACCAGAAGAATCTTGAGAAACTGATTGAAGGTTCACTGGATTTAAATAAGCTGGATATATTTAGACAGCTTGTGATGAAGGAATTGACTGAGGACCTTCTGCAGTGCTTAGTAAAACCTTCCTGGATGAACAGTTCAGCTGTAATGAACTTGTGTAAGAGTTACTTTGAAGACTTTTACAAGAAAGAGACACATAAGAGTCTGACTGAAATAGGAAAGCAGTTAAAATCCTCCAAAGAGTCGGTCAAGAAGTATATCTCCTATGTCCTTTTGGATTTTGCCAAAGTTGACTCCAGTTTGGAGACGGCCCCGCTTGGTTTTACTCTGGAAATAGCCGAACTGCTGTCGATCAGAACTTTTTATGAAAAGTTGATTCGCAAGGAACTGAAGCTCACGGTTAGGAATTTTAAGAAATTAAAAGACCAGGCTATGGCTGAATTACAGCAGGTTAAAGAGTCTAAAGACGAAAGTTTATTCAGCGAATAAGATATGATTAGTACAGATACTTCCTTTAAAGAATTACTTGAGACTTTAGCAGATCACGGTTCAATCAAGTCTCCTGATTTTACAGCCATTTGTGTACCTCTTCTGGAGAGAATTTCTCAACTTCATCAGAATAACCTGGTGGCATTTTTAACATCTCCCGATCAGGTCTTGTTTAATGGTACGAGTCTATTTGTTGAGACTAAAGGCCATGAAGCTTTAAAAAACCGCAGTGCTCTGTTTAAAAAACCTCTTAACACAGGTCCTTTCGAAATATCGGGAAATTTAACTGAAGTCTCCGACCTGGATCAACAGTCAATCAAGCTTCACAATGAATCTATTCATGTCGAGGACAAGGAGATTAAAAGCCCGGTCTATATCGGCGACTATAAATGCTGGGATTATGAAATGGGTCATTATGATGCGATGACTGATGTCTTTCAGCTGGGACAGGTTCTGGCAAGTATCGCTTATAATCTGGATTTTTCGAGGCAGGAAGACTTAAAGGTTTTTGTCGGCAACCGCAATAATCTTTATTTTCTGAACAGGGAATTACACCCGACTATTCATGCAGTTATTTTTGAGATGACCGGCATTTACATTGAGGACAGGACTAAGAACCTTGATGAGGTCATCAGCAAACTTAAAAATTACCGTGAATACAATCCTGAAAACTATGTTGATTTAACTCAGACAGAAGGCTTCAGGAATCAGGATGTCTCCAAGCGCAAGAACTGGATTCTGTCTAAGCTTAAGAATCGCCTTTTTGATATAAGTAGAAGGAATAAACTCCTTTATTTTGCCGAGAAACAGAGTTTTCTGAATCTAACATTAAGTTCTGTGCCGCTACTCTTGGACCACAATAATATCAAGGAAGACTCTCTTATTATCTGGAATGAGCAGCTTAAAAAAAGAATCGTAAAAGATTCCAGTCTGCCTTTGAACCGTTATATCGAGTTTAAGGAAAACCGCTTTATTGCTCCTGCTTTAAATAAGATGAGACTGGAGGCTCGTAAGAGCAGAAATGAATACGGTTTCAGTCAGTTAAGAACTGTTATTGCCTTTATGCACTGGTACAACTTCCGCGAGAACCAGGAGGAACGTATAACTTCTCCTTTATTATTGTTACCGGCAGATGTGGTTAAAAGGAAAGGTGTTGAGGATCAGTATGTAGTTAATTTTACTTCAACTGAAGCTGAGATTAATCCCATTTTAAGTTTCTATCTCAAAGACCTATACAATATAAGCCTACCTGATTTTATTGACCTTGAAACTACCTCTATTGAAGAGCTGGTCGAATCAATAGAAGCTCAGATCGCCAAAGGTGGAACAGGGATTAAACTGGAATGGCGCAAAAAGCCGAAAATTCAGCTGATTCACAGTATTGCTAAGAAAAACTTTAATTTAAAAAATAAGAAGTTGGCCAATAAGAGTAGGGGCTTTAAACTGTCCTCTTTTTCATACTCTTATGAAAATGCCGATTTCCAGCCTCTGGGGCTGCAGATTTTTAATGATCTGATTCGCCCTAAGAACAGTGCTCTTGAATACATCATCAACGAAGACCTCAAGCTGAATCAGTCAAGTAATGCCGTCGCAGAGAAGAGTCGGACTTTTTATTCCACAGACAATGATGGAGAAATTAACCCTCATATCTGGGAAGTTGATACCTGTAATATCACTGTAGGTAATTTCAACTACCGTAAAATGAGTCTGGTCAGGGACTATAATGAAATCATCAATACAGCTATTCAGGATGATGTTTTTGATCAGTTGTTCAGTGAGCTGCCCAAGAAATTAAATTCTCACTCTTCAGAAGTCTGTTTTAAAAATGATTACCCGATTATTTCATCGGATCCGACACAGACCAGTGCTATCCAGATCGCCAGAACCGGAGAGAGTTACATCATTCAAGGACCTCCTGGAACCGGTAAATCCCAGACTATTACCAATCTTATTGCAGATTATATATCCAGAGATAAGAGAATTCTCTTTGTGTGTGAAAAGAGGGCCGCTCTTGATGTGGTTTATCACCGTCTTAAGAATAAGAGGCTCGATGAACTGTGTTGCCTGGTACATGACTCGCAGATGGATAAAAAAGCTTTTATTCAGGATCTGAAAGCAGTTTATAATGACTTTCAGGAGAATCTGCTGGATGCAAGTGCCATCAATGATGAGAGGAACCGGATTGTTGATCTGATACATCGTGAACTAGGTATCATTACTCATTTCCATGACAGCATGAAGGCCGGTCAGCCTATGCCGTTGGAGCTTTTTCAAGTTCTGCATGCCAATAAAACAGCTAAAGTAGCTCCGACAGATATTGAGTGTATTAATTTACCGGGTTATTCAGAGTGGAAGCAGAATCAGTCCTGGATCATGGAGTGGCGCACTGAACTGAACAAAAATAATTTCAGTTCGTATATCTGTGAATATCCTCTGGCTCAGTTATCCTCTAAGGTGCTGGAGAATAATAACCCTAAGTCTTTAGCTCTTGAGTATCTGGATGAATCGATTAATCTTCTGGACGAGTTTACAGAACTTATTGATAATATGGATGCAGAAGACCTTGAGGAAAAAGTTTTTGAGGACTGGATGAATGAGTTTTCATTTGCGGCTGAGTTGAGAGGGCTGCTTGAGGCTGAAATGCTCAGTGTATTAGATGCCAGATCTTCAGAAGCAAAAAATCTTAAAAAGAAGCAGGCTGAAATTAAAAAGACTGTTAAGAAATTCAGTAAACAGGTTAAAGAAAATAAGAACTGGATCCATAAATTCTCAGCAGAAGATACTGAGAATGCACTGGCTGCTTGGAAAAACTATTCGGGTAGCATTTTCAGGTTTATTAATCCAGGATACTACAAACTCAAAAAGCAGATCACAACAGCTTATAATTTTGAAGCATATCAGGTTAAGCCGGATGTCGCTCATGTTCTTGAAAAGCTCAAGGCGGAGCATCAAGGTCGGATAGAAATTCAGGCTATTAAAGATGAGGTCAAAGAGCGTTATAAACTGAACGATTATGAGTCAGGTTGTGAGTGGATCACTGAACAACAGAAGAATCCCAACAAGGTTCTTAAACTGTGGCTGGAATCTAAGAATCACTCATATCAGAATACTCTTTTGGAATATGCTGATGAGTTCAGCAGGCTTATGGAACTTGCAGCTTTAATTTTCGGATCAGTAGATAAGTTGAACCTTGGTGACCTTGAGCTTAAGCTGGCTCAGGCCAAAGAAGCTCTTAAATGTCTCTCTGTTTTTATTCCTTTTATCGAATCGGCTGGTCAACAATCCGCAGCTCTGAAAACCAGCCTTTACAATAAGAGATGGGATAACTCGGACTTTGCTTATCAGCTGGCTTATAAATCTCTGCGGGATGTTTATGAACAGAACCGCACTTTCTGAGAAACAGATACGGACTCATTAAATGTTAGTATTAAGCGGGTTAATGCCTTATTAGACAATTACTATGAAAGCAATGTCGATACGATCAGAGCTAAGATAAGAGCTCAGTTTTTAGACAAGCTGAGGATTACTGAACTACCGGCAGCTCAACTGACGCAGGAAGAAAAAGTTCTAAAGAAAACATACAGATCAGCCCGTAAGATTCTTGAAAATGAGTTCGGCAAGTCGATGCGTTATAAGTCAATCAGAGAATTGACTGAAGCGGACTCTCAGAAAATAATTACAGCTCTGAAACCGGTATGGTTGATGAGTCCTTTAAGTGTTTCCGATGTTCTGCCGATCGATACCAGTATTTTTGATGTGGTCATTTATGATGAGGCCAGTCAGATTACGGTCGAAGAGGGTGTACCTTCACTCTTCAGAGCCAATCAGTCAATTGTAGTTGGAGATGAGATGCAGATGCCGCCGACCAATTTCTTTGGCAGTGTCAGTAATTCGGAAGAAGATGATGAGGAGACTGAAGATAAGATTGGCATCAGTCTGGATGCAGAAAGTCTTCTTGATCAGAGTTCCCGTAAGCTGGCTTCTGTGATGCTTGGCTGGCATTATCGCAGTCGTCACGAAAACCTGATCAGTTTCAGCAATGCTGCTTTCTATCAGAGAAATTTGTTGACCATACCCGATACAAAGATTCAGGGTGCTCTATTTAAACCGATTGAGCCGATATCTAATCTGGAAGATGAAATCGATCTTGATCAGATACTCAACCGCAGTATCAGTTTTCACTATCTTGAAAATGCTGTTTATGCCAATCGCAAAAATAGGGATGAAGCAGATTATATCGCTTTAATCGTTCAGAAGCTTCTGGAGTCCGAGTGTAGAAAGAGTATCGGTGTGGTGGCATTTTCAATGGATCAGCAATCTGAAATTGAGGAGGCACTTGAGAGGCTTGCAACCAAGGACCCTAAATTCGAAACCAGGCTCGAGGAAGAATATCAACGCATTGATGAAGATCAGTTTAATGGCCTATTTGTAAAGAATCTTGAGAATGTACAGGGTGATGAACGTGATATCATCATTATGAGTGTCTGCTACGGTGCTAATAACAGCGGTAAGATGCTAATGAATTTCGGGCCGATCAATCGCCGTGGAGGTGAGAAGAGGCTTAATGTTATTTTTTCCAGAGCTAAAGAGCATATGGTCGTAGTGAGCTCTATTCTATCTTCAAATATTACTAATGATTACAATGAAGGAGCAAATTACTTTAAGAGATTCCTTAATTATGCCAAGCACAGTTCGGACGGCAATCTGGATAATGCCAATCAGATTCTTGACAGTATGTACAGCTTCAGTGATCAGGAGAGGTTAAGTGCTGAAACTCCGATTGTTAAGCAGTTGGCTGCAGCTCTGGAGGAGAAAGGTTACAGTGTTGACTTAGCAGTCGGACAATCGCACTTTAAATGTGATCTAGCTTTGAAACTGCCTGACACAGATAAGTATCAGCTCGGGATCATTATTGACCAGGAAAAGTATTATTCCAATAACAATACTCTGGAGCAGTACTGTCAGAAGCCTGAAATTTTAAAGGCTTTCGGCTGGCGCATAGCTACGGTTTATGCTAAGGACTGGTTTGAACGACCGGACAGGGTTTTAGAAATAATCAATCAAAACCTTAAAGGTGAGGATAATGATACTTTCTTAGAGGACTTTGCTCATGAGCTGAACCCTCCGCTTGTTACAGAATTTGGAGTAGAGGATTCTGAATTAGACGTTGACAAATTACTGCATGAAGCCAATGCTGCTGAATGGTCAGATGGAGAAGATAAAGATGGTAAGACGGAAGCTGCAAGTCAAGAAGATGTTTCATCTGAAGAATCCGAATTTGAACGCTACGAATTTCACAGTGTCAGTAGTAAGAAATACTGGGAGATCTCTGTTTCCGGTAATACTATGACTGTTCAGTATGGCCGCCTTGGAAATAAGCCTCAGAAGCTGGATAAGGTTTTTGACACAAATGAAATAGCTTTGAAGGAAAAGGACAAGGCTGTTTCCAAGAAGACTAAGAAAGGCTATACGAAAGTATGAATCTTATGAACTGAAGTCTGAAGAGCAAAGTTAAAGCCATAGGTTTATTGAATCATCCCTCAATTGTTTCTGCGATATCCTGTGGAGAGTTTGAAGGAGGTTCTCACCTGGCAATGTCATACGTCGATGGTTTGCCTGCAGATGATCTCATTTGTCAGTTGGGAGCTATTCCGGAAAAAGATACTTTGAACTATTACCTGCAGATCGTTGATGCCCTGGAGTACGCATAGGATGAACATCGAATAATACATAGAGATTTAAAGCCTGCAAATATCATGATTGATACAAAGGATAAAGTTCATCTGATGGATATGGGGATTGCTAAGAGTATGGATTATAATGTTGACCTGACAAGTGCCGTTATTGTGTTGGGGATGCCATTTTATATGAGTCCGGAGCAGACTTTATGAAAGGCTTTGGATTTTCGCAGCGATATTTATGCTTTAGGAGCGACTTTGTACCATATGGTTACTGGAAGTCCACCGTTTGATGCTATGAGTTCTATGCAGGTTATGATGAGTAAACTGCAACAATTACCACAGTCTCCTCAACAGTTGAATCAAAAAGTATCCTTGGGTTCATCTAAGCTTATTTTTACACTCATGGCAGTCAAGGCAGACAAAAGACCTCAAGACTGTGCTGTAGTCAGGCGTTTAATTTTGAAACAAAGAGACGGAAACAGCAAGAAGAAGATTCACCTTTCAGGAGAGTCGAGAAGAAGACTGCTATCTAAAAATATTGACGAAAAAGAGTTTCAAAAGAAAGCTTTTCAAATGGCAAAGAAAATATCTAAACATTATGATTGGATTGCCGTTGCTGTAATGGTTTTAATTTCTCTGGTTATTGTCGATTTTTAGCCGGAATTATGAAAAATTATTTTAGTTTGTGTGCGTTTTAGACATAATTGACATGGTTGCCTAAGCTTGCGCGTAGTTGCTTTTAATGCGTATAAATGAATATTTAATTCACAAAGGAAGATTATGAGAAGTGTGTTTTTGTTGTTGATGTGTCTACTGTTCTCAATGCCTGTTCTGGCTTCTGAAAAACCAAATATTCTTTGGATCTATGCAGAGGATACCTCACCATGGATGGGTTGCTATGGAGATAAAGTAAATAAAGGTAAAACACCAAATATTGATTCAATAGCGAGTCAGGGAGTTATTTTCAATAGAGCTTTTGTGCCGGCGCCGGTTTGTTCGGCTTGTCGTTCTGCAATGATTGTCGGTCAAAACCAGATTCGTTTTGGTGCCCATGAGCATCGATCTTCTCGTGGACCGGCTAAAATTTACTTGCCAGAGGGGTATAAGCTACTTCCGCAAATTATGCGTGAACATGGCTATGAAACATTCAATATAGGTAAGACGGATTACAATTTTGAATGGGATGAAAAGGCAGTTTATTCTTTGAAACCTAAAGGTAAAAACCCTTTTAATGAGCTAAAAGGTAAACAACCATTCTTCGGTCAGATCCAAACTAAGGGCGGTAAAAACAATACATCAAAATTTCCTCAAGACCGTAAAGCCAGTCCCGGTGAAGTAACAGTCCCGAAGGATTACCCTCAAGACCAAATCCACCGCGAAGTAGTTGCTCAGCATTATGATGCTATTCGCAAAGATGATGATTTTATAGGGAATATCTTAAAGAATCTAAAAGCTTCTGGTTTGGCTGAAAATACCATTGTAGTCTACTTTTCCGACCATGGGGCGAATAATTTGCTTCGACACAAGCAGATGACTACGGAGGGCGGACTTCATGTTCCTTTCATGATGATGGGCCCTGAAAAATACGTCCCAAAAGGGAAAGTAAGAAATGACCTTATTAATACTCTCGATTTGACAGCAACAACTCTTTCCTGGGCTGGTATAGAATTGCCGAATTGGTATGAAGGACAAAATCTCTTTGCAGAGAATTTTAAAGAGAGAAGCTTTATAGGTTCGGGCAAAGACCGTCTGGATCATACTATTGACCGAGTCAGAACAGTGAGGACAGATCGTTTTCGCTATGTTAGAAACTTTAAGTTAGACCGGGTATTACTTCAGCCTCAGTATCGAGACAATAAACCGTATACTAAAAGTATGCACAAGCTCTACAAAGAAGGTCAGCTCTCTGCAGATTTAAAAAGAATTTACTTCGGTGAGCGTCCTGTTGAAGAATTTTACGATGTAATTAAAGATCCAGCTATGGTTCATGATCTTGCCAATGATCCTGCATTTAAGTCTGAGCTTATAAAGCATAGGGAGATAATGGATAAATGGCTCGCTAAAGGCGACAAAGGTGCCGGAGAAGAGCCTATCGAAGCATTGAAGACAAACGGCGAAGGAACTAAGTGGGGCGAAGGTGTTAATGTTGAGTATGAGGAGTACCGAGTTGACAGCGATGGCGATGGTCTTTCAGATAAATGGGAATCTCTAAATAGCCGTGATCCTAAAGATGGTTTGCTGACATTTGACTTTAATTGCGGTGGTTGGCAGACAGAAGGCTGGCAGAGTGATGATATTAAATCTAAGCTGGCAGGCTTTCTGGGGTACCTGGATTTTGAGCTAAATAGCATTACTGGAGCTCTAAAGCGCTATGGCCTAAAAATATCCGCTAAGCCTGCAGATAAGTCTATTCAGATCATAATTAAAGCTTCTGCAGAAGCGAAAATAGTAGTTATGGCGAATGGTAATCAGTTAGGAAGTTCAGAAATTAAGGGTGAAGGCTTTCAAGAAGTGAGTATAGCTCTTCAGGGAAATTCGAGTTGGCAGGGGACTATTCAGTCAGTCAGCCTGAAGTTAGAATCTGTAGTCGGAGCGAAGTTTGAAGTCGACTCCATTAAAGTTATTCGCTGATTAAAATTTGGTGATTTCTCATCTGGATCCTAAAAGCAAATTGAAAATATACATAATGCTTTTAGGATTCAGGTCATGAAAATCTTACTTCAAAAATGCAAAGCCGGTATAAAGGCTAATCTTATTCCGGGAATAGTTCTACAGATTCTAGGGTTGTTAATAGTTCTTGGCTATTACAATGTTCAGTATGTTCAGGAGGTCTGTCAAAAGATCAGTGAGCTTAAGCAAAGTAGTGGTTTTCTTTTTTCTGGAATATCCACTTGTTTGGCAGGTGGTGTCATTCCTGTTGCATTTCTTATCTTGACTAAAAGAATTTCGCGTGAGAAAGCACTTGCCAGTACTATTTTTTATTCTTGTTTTTGGTTTTGGAAGGGGATTGAAATCGACTTCTTTTATCGCTATCAGGCAATTTGGTTTGGCGATGAAGCCACTTTTAAAGTGATTGCCAGTAAGGTTCTTTTTGATCAATTTGTCTGGAACCCGGTCTATGCCGCACCTTGTATAGCTCTCTGTTATTTTTGGATGGATTGTGGTTTTTCTTTTAAGAGATTTAAAAAAGAGTTGAGTCGCGAAATGTTTACCCTCAAGATCCCATCTCTTCTGGTTTCGACCTGGGTTGTTTGGTTTCCTATGTGTGCCATTATTTATTCGTTGCCCACACTTCTTCAGGTGCCGTTATTTAATATAGTTCTATGCTTCTTTGTGCTTTTGGTGAATATTATTTGTGAAGATCAAAGTTCAGAGGAAGTCTCGGGGAAGACAGTTTAAAGTCTTTTTTAGATAGGATTCACAGAATCTGTTCTAGATCTACAAGAGGTATATTTTGTAGGGGCGATTTCGAGAGTCTTTTTTAGACAGGATAAAAACCTGTTTATCCTGTCTAAGAGCTATCTGCTCGATGTTTTTATCGGCAAATTGCCGGTGTTTCTAGAGTTTTAGTAGTGCTTTTTGACGGCAGGCATGTTATCGACAAAGCCGGCTTCTGTTCTTTTGAGTTCGTCGATAGTTAATTTGCGGTAGATATCCATCACGTCTTTGTACTTTGGATTGACTGCCAGGTTATTGAGCTCCTGAGGGTCACTGATGAGATCGTAAAGTTCTTCAGTTTCACCTTCGACTAAAGTTCTTATGTACTTGTAGCGGTCTTGACTAACCATAACATACCATGGAACACCCGGGCCGTGATAAAGCTTCTTGTCGCCTTTTGGCGGGATAGTATCTGTGTCAGATCCGTATTGACTGGCAGTATGGACAACAACTGCTGGTTTATCCCACTCAGTCGTTGGGTCTTGAAGTAGAGGGGTTAAGTCCTGGCCGTGGAAGTACCAAGGAGTTCCCAAGCCTATGAGGGAGTAAATCGTCGATGGAATATCGATGCCGCTTACTGGAGCACTTACTGTTGTTCCTGTTGCTTTATACTTATCCTGAAATTTCTTTGGAAGTTTAAAGATAAGTGGGGCTGCAATAGTTGAGAAGTAAGGCGCGACTTTTGATTTAAAGCCTTTTTGACCCCAGGCAAAACCTTGATCAGAAGTAAAGATAACGATGGTGTTTTCATCCTGTCCTGAATCTTTGAGGGATTTCAGAAGACGGCCAACTCCTTCATCGATGGCTAAAACCCCCTGGTTGTACTGTCGAATCCAATCAGCGAGAGTTCTTCCCGGTGTATCAACCATTCCTACAGGTGTTTTGCCTTTACGAGGAGCCTCTACAGGGACACCATCTTTTTCAGTCCACATTTCCATGTTTTTTACATACTGTGGCTTGTTTGCACGTGAACCTTTGTAGAGATCGCCAATTTTTGGAACGCGAGCATTGGCGTAATCTTTTAAATGTCTTTCAGCTGGAGTAAAGGGGCCATGAACTGCACCATAACAGAGCCAAAGAAACCATGGTTTGCTTTCATCGCGATTTTTGCCATTGATGTAATCTACGGCCCAATCAGTGTAATTGTCAGTTGTGTATCCCTTGGTCATGACCGCTTTACCCCCATTGGTCTCAATCAATTGATTGTCATAGTAATTTGGCGCATTATCCGGATATTTTGCACGGTTCCAGACTTTTTGATAATCCCAGTCACGTCCATAGCCGGCATCGACTGCTACGTGCCACTTACCGAGCATGGCTGTGTGGTAGCCATTTTCCCTGAGATCTTTAGCCCAAAAACGACATTTTTCAGGATCGTAAACTGCTTTTGGGTAAGGATCGACCATGCGTAGAGATTCCATGCCATGCTGATGAAGACCAGTTAACATATTGGCACGGGAAGGCATACACCAAGACGCGATGTAAGCGTGTGAAAAGAGAACGCCTTCTTTGGCAAGAGAGTCTGTGTGAGGAGTATTTACCCAGTCATGGGCATCTGGATAGCAACTGACAGTTCTAGTCGACTGATCATCGGTAAAAATAAATAAGATATTTGGCCTTTCTTTGGCACTGAGAAAGGTTGCCGTTAAAAGCAGAAGTATCAGAGCTTTCATTCTTTAATTCCTTTAGTATTTCAGAAAAATTAACTGATCTGACTGAGTATTTAAAACAATCATACACTCATATAAGCGGAATTAACAAAAGAATTTGGATGGTTTAAATATAAAACTAAAATTTATATTCAAATTTTAGTTTATTTTTACAAATGGCGTCCAGAAGCATACTTGTATTGTGTATCTGTATGATCAGGGCATAAAAAATGGCTGCGAAGCAGCCTTTAAAGAGTGAAATTATTTTTTCACAGGTTCCATTTTGTCAAAGAAGTATTCAGGGAATTCGCCCTGCTTTGAACCTTTTATGTCGCGGTTATAGAACTGACGACCGCGGTCTTCGAGCATTGGAACAGACTTGCCGTCAGTACTGTGAAGAATTTCGAAGATTTGATCTCTCATCTTCTTTATTCTTTCTTTGTGTTCAGGCTTGTTGATAAGATTGTGCTTCTCTTCAGGATCATCGATGATGTCGTAAAGTTCATCTGTGTCCCAGATACCGTGGTAACGAATGAATTTATAACGTTTGCCACGAACAGCGTGAGTTGTAGGAGTGTGAGGGTAGTTACATTCCCAGAAGTATTCGTAAAGTAGAACTTCACGCCAAGGAATTTTTTCACCGTGTAGGATTTTCCAGAAACTGTCACCATGCATTTGCTCAGGCTTTTCAAGACCAGCAGCTTCAAGTAGAGTTGGTGCAACATCGATGTTGGCGACGACGTCCTCGATTACAGTTCCGCCTTTAAAGCTTTGAGGGTAGCGAATGATCATAGGAACGCGCATTGAAGCTTCATAAGCAGTTCTTTTGTCGATAAGGCCATGGTCACCGAACTGGAAACCGTTGTCGGCCATGTAAAGGAAAATTGTGTTATCAAGCTCACCATTTTTTTCAAGGTGTTTCATTGTACGACCAACAGCATCGTCAATTGGGATAAGAGCTTCACAATAACGCTTGTAGTAGAAATCCAGATCGAAGTTGTCGAGGTTATAACCAAAGCCAGCACCGTGACGGCTGTTACGCTGGTTAAGTAGCCACATAGGCTTAAGTTAAAGAATGTTTGGTTTCTGTGACTTATTTTTTTAGGTATTTTAAGCTCTGCATGCCCGCAGATTGTCCACAGTAAGGTAAGACATATAAGCGTTAACTTATTCATTATTCGTCCTTTGCATAATTTATACACTAGCACTGAACTACTAATACGGATCATACTAAATAGGGTGACAAAAGAAAATAAGTTTTTGTAAATTTTAAAATGTTTAGTAATTAAGGCAATAAAAAAGGCCCGCTAAACGGGCCTTTGGAAATAATCGGATATTTCAGAAAACTTAAGCAGTCTCGCCTAATTTTCTAAAGCGTTCATAACGCTGATTTTTGAGCTCGTTATCTGAGAGCTTTCCAAGGTTGGCAAGTTCAGCAACAATAGCTTCTTTGAAGTTTTGGGCAGTTACATCGTAATCAACGTGGGCGCCACCAACAGGCTCTTTGATAACCTTATCGACAACACCAAGCTTAAGAAGGTCATTTGATGTAATCTTCATGGCTTCTGCAGCTTCAGGACCACGGCTGCCATCTTTCCAGATGATGCCAGCACAACCTTCAGGACTGATAACAGAATAGTAAGCATTTTCCATAATCATAACTGAGTTACCAATACCGATACCTAGGGCCCCACCAGAACCACCTTCACCGATGACAACACAAACAACTGGAACAGTCAGGTTGAACATTTCTTTAAGGTTTACAGCAATTGCTTCACCGATGTGTCTTTCTTCCGAAGCAACACCAGGGTAAGCTCCAGGAGTATCAATAATACAAATTACAGGAGCATTTGCTTTGTTGGCAAGCTGCATTAGACGAAGAGCTTTCCGGTAACCTTCAGGGTGAGCCATACCGAAATTACGCTTATTTCTTTCTTTAAGGTCGCGGCCTTTCTGGTGAGCAAGAATCATAACCGGTTCGCCATCAATTTTAGCAAAACCCCCGATGATTGCTTCGTCATTGCCAAAGCGTCTGTCACCTTTGAGTTCCATGAAATCAGTTGTAATACGATCGATGTAGTCAAGAGCGTATGGTCTTTTTGGATGTCTGGCTAAAGTAACTTGTTGCCATGGAGTCAAGTTGCTGAAAAGCTCGGCTTTTTTATCTTCAAGTTGCTTTTGAAGGTCAGCTATCTGAGCGCTCATATCGACGTTGTTTTCTTTACTGAAAGCTTCAGTTTTAGTGACTTTTTCCTGCAGTTCTTGCAGAGGTTTTTCAAATTCTAAGCTAAATGCGTCCACAATTATTTCCTGATTAAAACTTCTACTAGAGTATCTGGAATTATATCAAATAACTCCTCTACATCTTCATTCCGCATACGGATACAACCTTGACTCGCAGGTGTTCCAACGGAGTTGGGTTGAGTGGTGCCGTGGATTCCATAACCAGACCCGGTTATAGCAGTCCCCTCCATGGGAATGAGTTTCATCCAGCGTGTACCAAGAACGTTACGAGGGTCTTCAGGTTGAATGCGTTCACCACCTGGTTTTTCCCATATTGGGTCTTCCACTTTACCTCTAATTTTGAATTGACCTTCAGGAGTACGGTCTTCTTTACCGATACCGACTTTGTAGTATTTGAAGAATTGCCCATTTTGTCTAAGGATTAAAATATATTGAGTCTTTACGACTTCTATTGACCAGTTGCCGGGAAATAGCCTAAGGACATTGCCCGGATGAATATTGCTACTGTCAAGAGGGATATTGTTGCCTCTTTGTAGACCACGAATAGTTGTGTAGTTACCAGCGATTCTAGAAAGGCTGTCACCGCGTTTTACCTGATGGTTGATTTTTCTGTTTGACGGAGCAGAACTAAAGACAAGCTTGGTGTTAAGTGCTGAAATGAAATCGGCTACTTCGTACCAGGCAGTTGAAAACTGAGGGACAGAAGGGTCGTTAAGGGTTTTAATGGCCATTTCAAAGGCTTCATCTGTTCTTTGGTGTCTTGTGTAGAGGTCTTTAGCTTCTGTGAGCTTTGATTGTAAAGTTGCAGGTAAAGTTACTTTGCGTGGAACGGCTTTAACTAGTTGAGTTGTCTTGACTGTATTTGAAGGTGTTGTTGCAGTAGTTTGCTGGTTAGTACTTGGAGAATTATTTCCTTCTGGAGTTACCGGCTGCTCCTGTGTGGACTCCTGTTGAGTGAAAAAAGGCATATCAGGCAGCATTGGTTTAACGAGAGAAAAAATCCCGTAACAAGCAGCTCCGACAATAGCAAACAATATAACTTTATAATACCAGTACATAATACCCGCGTAATTAATTAAGCGCTTAAAATACAGTCCTAAAAGAATGCTTCAAGACAAGATATAAAGTTAGATCTACAGCTTTCTGAATTTCTCTTTCCAATTTGCGTGGGAAATACCTATAAAAGGAGATTTATAACTACATTTCTCTTTTTCGTACTAGCCAGAACAAAAAATCATTTAATGAGGTGTTTAACGACATCAAAAATCGATTCGGCAATGTCGATGATATCAATTCCTCTGCGTCTATTATCGTATGATTCATCATCGTAGGAATCAAAAGAAGACATAGGAGCAGTGTTTTTTTGCTTAAATTGTCTGGTTTGTTCGGCGCGTTTGGCATCTTCCCAATTGTCTTTTAATTCTTCTCCACCAAACTTTTTCCATTCTAGAAGTCTCTTGAGTTCGCCTCCATCGAGCCATATGCCATGTTCTTTACACCAGTCCACTATAACTCCACTACGGCCGCCATAATTATAGTAGTTCATGAGGTCGGTGCAGTGTGGACACTTTAAGTAACGGTTTTTCATACGGCCAATTGTCGACTCTTCGGATAAGGCGGCTAATTTTTTATGATCAATTTTTAAGACATGCTTAACCGATTGATCGAGCATGAATTCTAGTTCTCCGGGATCAAAGAAAAGTCCTTGGCAATTTGGACAGCGCTCGATATCTAGATCCTGATGGCCTATTTCCAGTGTGATTTCTTCCAAAGGTACATCTACACAGCGAGGACACATTAGTGTTTTATGTTGGACTTTTGGTGCGAAATTAACACCTTTCAGGTCGACGCTGACTCGAGAATGGCAATAAGGGCAAGTTAATGTATTAGCTGGAATTGGGGCTGCACAGTTTGGACAGTTCATAGTTAATCGCTTACTTAGTTTATTGTCATAAAATGTACTGAATGTATTTGACTTATGCCATTATTTTTGAGCATTGGGTTTATAATCAGCAGTAGTCATGGGACATTTTTGGAGAAATGAAAACAGTTGCTTCATAGGGCGCTTCCAGTTTACAGAGTGGCTCATATTTCTTTTCACTGGGTAATTCTTGATTGATACGTTCAAAGGCTTCTGCCAGGTTAGATTGTTGGTTGAGTTTTGATTTTAATTCGGCAACTTTTGCTTCAAAGATTTCTTCATAGTTGTCATTTTCTTCTTGATCTTCTATGAGGCTGTAAGTGACGTCACAGGCGATGTTATCCGGATCGGAATAAGAATGAATGATAAATAATCTTTCTCGTTTCTTCTCCCATTCTTCAAGAGGCATGGAAATAGTCTCTAAACAGGCATCTCTTACTTCATCATCAACATGGCCGATAATAGCCATTTTCCAATTATCTTTGACCAGCTCAAGAATTTCTTCATCTGGTGGTTCTTGGCCAGTTAATTCAGCGACGCTTAAGATTTCTTCATCTGTGACACCGCCTTTTTGGATTCGCCACTGCATTTCACTGTTATAGGCTTTTTCAAAGATGCTTCTGAAGTTTTCTATCTGCCACTGACAAAGACTTTTACCATTTGTATCTTCTTTGAGTTTATCTAATAATTTGGTGACTAAATCGTCCTCATCGGGCGGAATGTGCAGGTAAGACTTGGTGCAGTTTTCGGGAGACTCCATTCCTTGAGGTGAATTACTGCTGATGACAAACCAGTGATTATTTTCTGTTTTAGTCACGATGTCGACAAACACACCAGCTTGAGGATGGTCATAGAGAGCAGCCAGGTAGCCATCTGCATGAACAAAACCTTCGATGATTAAGCCTTCAACTTGATCTGTAAAAAAAGTCCCGGCACTTTGGAAGTCGCTGGCAAGTAAAAGTCTTTGGCAGTGAGTGAAGTTTTGTTGGTGATTAAATTTTGGCTCAAACTCTTCGTGTAAAGTAATTTTAAATGGAGGGATGGCTTGCATGCCTCCTAAGGCATTTGTCAGATCGTGAGCCATAGCTTTGATTTTGTTTTTTACATAGAACCAAGCGATGATTACAAAAATTGCCATCCCGGTGAGAACCCCTAAAATACCAATGATGAGCTTAGTCATTCAGTGACCCTGGTTGATTAATTTAGTCAAATTTTAACAAATCAGGTAGATTGATGTCAATACTAATTACTTGCAGTTAAGAATTCATAGAATTGTTGGATAAACAGAAGTTGAGCGTGGGATTCGACAGCTCCAGGTTCATGTTGGCGTACACTTCTTAAGGCTTCTTCAGGATTTGCTCCTTTGTAGAGCAGCCATGCTGTCAGAATGGTTCCTGTTTTGCCAAGACCCCCCTCACAAGTAACCAGTGTGGCTTTGGGAGAATTCTCGATGAATTGGCAGATCTCCAAACATTGTTCAAAATCCGGCGCTTGAAAGTCTCTTATGGGAGAGCTTAGAAAAGAGAATCCGGCGCTTTCATATATTTTGTCTTCGCCAGGGGCATTTATGAGAGAAACTACTGAGCGTATGCCTAGAGCATAAAGATCTGGTAAATCATCATCAAAATCGGTAAGTAAACCTCGGCCATTTGCTCTTCTTAGCGGGTCGATTATAGGTGTCATCATGCCACCGATAAGTTTGCCGTCAAGCCACCAGATGAAGTCATTACTATTCACATTAATCCTCAGGTTTTAAAGAAAACGTATTTGTTAAATCTCGATGTTTCAAGGCTTAAGGTCTCTCTTTCGTTTTTCCTTGGCAATATTTGTATCGACAAAGTTGCGAATAGCAGCAGAGAAACTTTCTTCGGGTTGTACTTCTTTAGCTTTTTCACTTATGAAGGCACAATCTTTTAAGACAGCGAAAGGAATAGAATTGTCTATCCCACCAATTTCATAAGCGAAATGATCGGAGACGCCATTCATAAGCAGTTTTTGGTGAAAGCCAATGTTAACACCATCTATATCATTTAAGTGGTTGATCAAAGTCGTTGTGCAATTTTGGCCAATAGTATTATAAAATTTGGGATTTTTTCTTAGAGAATCCGCAGCATTTAGAAGACTCGTTAAAAACTGGCGGCTTTGTTCAGGAGTTAAAGTCATAGGATACATAAAAGTATCTTCACCACGGAAATTGGTTCGGACTTTAACGATGTCATTTTGATTTCCGAGAACATAGATGAGCTCAAATTGTTTAAAAAATCCTTTCGAGGTGCTGTAAGTTTCGCCTTTTTCTCTTCTGACTTCGACTGAAGCACATAAGACTTTGCCATCTGAAAAGCGAAAACTGACAAAGGTGTGAGCTATATTTTGCAGGCCATCCCAGTAGGAAATAAATAAGTCTGTTGAAGCCAATTTACTCATGTCGAAAGTGTCTTCGTAGTAACTCTCAGAGAAGGCATTTTTCGATTTATAGCTGAAATTCCGTATGTCGGTGATTGTGACATTATCGGCATCAAATGTGATGATCGGAAGTTTTTGGACATCCGGCAGCCACTCCTTGTCATTTGAAGGATTGATCGAAAGAAACCAGATTAAAAGAACAAGGCTTGAGCCACATAAAATTTTGAGTGCCTTTTTTAGATCTTCGACAAATAAAAACATAGAGAAGGAGGAAAGGGCAAAAATAATAGCAAGTACTTGTCTGAGCCTATCTCCCGGGAGATTCGAAAAGTTAATTGCGATACTCCCCCAAAGGATCAAAAAAGGAACTAGAAAGGCAAAAATTATGAAGAGGCCAAGTCTTAGACCGGCGCGTTTTAATAGGGGGAAGAATTGTAGATCTTTTTTCATTATAGTAGAGAAAATCAGGGTTTAATTTTTGTCCTGAGCTTCATGGCTTTTGAAGTATTTTGAGGCCGTGGTTCCAACAATTCCTGCAACGACTACAACCAAATAGAACTGGCCAATCATAGCTTCAATGATGCAAAAGAAACGAGCCGGCTGGCTCTTAGGCTGGATGTCCCCATAGCCAAGCGTTGTGAGCGTAACAAAACTGTGATAAAAGAAATTGGCAAGCAGGTCTTGTTCTTTGTTATTTGTAGTTCCGGGGGTTTCAGGAAGAAGAAAAGAGCCCTGAATATTTACTTCTAAAAGGGCATATATAAATGCAAAAGTTATGCCAAAAAGGATGTAGGCACAAAGACTGCCATACAGCATATTCCGGTCAGCGGTTTTGCTTTTAAGTACATCTTCCAATATGACATATGTAAATATGAGATAGAAGATGATTCCTAAAATAAATTTCAGGTTGGCATTGGCCCAGGCAAAGATGGAGTGCTCCCATGTGGCAATGATACTACAGACCGCAAGAATACCGACAATGACACAGACTTTGGGGCGGTGACGGCATGAGTAAATAGCAGAAACAAGAAGAGCTGTATGAAGAGTCGCTAAGACAACATCCATGCCAAACCAACGAAGATCGCGGAAGGGAATGGTACACAAGGTTAAAACCAGAAAGGCCAGAACATATGAGTAGTTGTTTCCTTCCTCTTTACCCATTACGCGACCTTAACTTTTTTGCGCTTTTTAATCAAAATGAGAATCAGGCATAGGGTGAAAGTAATGGTGACAAAGATAAGTGCTTTTTTGAAGATGTAGTCAACCAGCACTTCTGCTTCCTGACGTGTTGTATCGATAGCTTGTTTGGAAATCTGATCGACGACTTCGAGCTCCTTAGAAAAATTATTGTTGTTGATCGTTTTTTGAATTTGGGCGATAGCTGTATTGAGTTCCTGGGCCGTTTTGTGAAGCGCATTGGCGCTGTGTTCAACTTGTAGTAAGAATGATGGTTTGTTTGGATCTTTCGGCTCTTTAGGTTTATTGGGATCTCCTTTGAAGAACTCAGTGATTCCCTGAATATCCTTTATCGTTTTACTAACGGCAGTCGCTGCTTTTGTCAGTTCAATTGATGATTGTTCGACCTGTTTGATTGAAGCAGTAATTTTTTCGCTGGCTTGGTTAATGTCTTTGCCAACTTGCTGGAAGTTTTTACTGCTATTTTCGATGTTTACTGAGCTGGCTTTAACATCTTGAGTAACTTTGGAAACTTTGCCCAGAAGGTCGTGCATATCCTGAGCCATATTCTTTCTTTCCAGACTAAGAAGCTCGGGGTATTTTGCCATAATTTTATTCATATTTTCAAAGGATACAGCAAGGCTTCTAAGTGTCTCGGTGTTATCCTTGAGGATTTTATTTTCCTGTAATTGAAGTGCCAGGACATGCAGCTGCCAGCGGATGTCTTCTGGCAGGTCTTCGACTATGTCAGTAAAGCGCTCAGTAGTTTTGGCAATATCTTCTATGCCTTGCCCGCCTTTTCGCACAGCTCCAATAGCTTTAAAAGGAGTCAGGCCATAATCCATAACCTCAGAGAAAGTATTGCTGTCATCGGTAGCTTTTTCGGAGAAAATGTCTTTGATGGGGTTTTGCTTGACATATTGATCCATTATGCGAGAAACTTTTTGGAAGGCTTTTTCGTCCATGTATTTTAATGCAAAGAGTTCAAAATCTTTGTCCGTTTGATCTAGCATGGAAAGCATAAGAGCCTGTGATTTGCCAAATAAGAAACTGCCTTCTCCTCTCTTAAAATAGATTTTCATACGTCGTAAAAATGCCCAGGTATTCAAGGCAGCTAAGCGTGGGTCATCTTCATTCATATTTCGCGAACGGCGCGATAAAAATTGGCGAAGTTTGATGACGTTTTTATGCACTTCCCGATTACTGGTAAGAGTCATTATTTCTAGAGTTGTATTCTCGAAGTTATCTGAGATCACTTGTCGGAACTCTTTATAATCTCTTTCATATTCTTCAGAATCAATGATGGAGAATTGTGAAGTGTCTATTAGGTCTCCAGGAGAAGCTTGCTCGGTATTTGACTTACATGAAGGGAGGATAAGTAGGCAAGCTGTCAAAGTGGAAATTAGTTTTTTAATCTGTAGTCTCAAATTCCCCTATGCCTATATTAATTATTATGAAGTATATTCTAGCAACAGACTTTTTAAAATCAAGGATGAGTACTTTTTAGTCTACTTAAAGAACTAATAAATATTGACAGAAATTAGTTATGGTTATTTTGATTTAGATGTAAATTGGAATATTTGGTAAAGATTATTTGGCCTGGTAATGAAACTTATATTTGTGACTCTTTTGCTCTCATCGTTAGTATCTTGTTCACATAGTTTGGCTCCGACTCCTGCTCTATACAGTCGTACAGGTTATGAGGATCCTTTTAAGGAATTACCTCCTGAAAAGCGCAATCCACAGGTGGATTTGATTTATGCGACAGACCGTACCTGGGATGAAGAGGCAAAAAATTATGGAGTAGGCCGTTCAAGAGTTCTGGCTTTTGGTGAATGTAAAGTTCAATTTGGTGAGTTAAATAATTGGCAGAAAATTTATGGCCTGACAAAATTTAAAGATCATGATACGACCATTGACCTCAAAGAAATAAAACCTAAGGGTTATCTAGCAACACCATTCCCAGGTTTAGATACTCAAAAGATGTATCCTAATGATAATTCAGACTTTATAAGGCTTGTTGAAGAAAAGCTTGAAGTATGTACACAGAAGCAGGTTTTTATCTTTATTCACGGTTTTAATAATACCTTTGAATACGCTGTTAAAACGACTTCACAACTTTGGCACTACCTAGGACGAGAAGGTGTTGGAATTACGTATAGCTGGCCTTCTGGAACTAATGGGGTTTTTGGGTATGGTGCCGATAAAGAATCAGGTGATTTTACAATTTTCCACCTCAAGCAATTTCTCAAGGCTTTGTATAATTGCCCTTCAATTGAGCAAATTAACATTTTGGCTCACAGTCGTGGAACAGATGTAACAACAACGGCTTTGAGAGAACTTCAGATTGAGCTTAAGCAACAAGGTAAAGATCTTGGCGATATGAAGCTAAATAACCTTATTTTAGCAGCGGCTGATATAGATATCGATGTTTTTGCTCAAAGAGTTATAGCAGAAGGTATACACTTGGCCCCTAAAAGGACAACTCTCTACTTGGGAGCAGGTGACCGAGCTTTAAGTTTTTCAGAAAGTATGAATATAAGTGCTCGCCGTCTTGGCTTGATTAATCCGATGGATTTGAAGCCCGAGGGTAAGGAGTTAATCAAAAGCTGGGATTCTGTACATCTTGTTCATATACCTCAAAGTCTTGGCTTTATTTCACATAGTTACTTTATTGATGATCCTGCAGTCAGTTCAGATTTAATTTTGCTGATACGAGATGATTTAAATCCTGGAATAGACAATGGCCGACCTCTAAAAAAACATGAAAGTGGTATGTGGATTTTAGAGAGAGACTATCCACAGTTTGAACCCCAAAGTAACAGTTTGTTGAAAAAAGTATTTAATTAGTACTTACCAGAATTTTTATTCTGACAACTTGAGTTTTTAGAGAAATCCTTTTTCAAACAGGAAATATTAAGATTTAACAGATTGTAATGTATATAATGGTGTTTCCCTAAGCATCTTAATTTAATTCAAATAGCAAAAATCAAGGGTTATATTAGTCATGAAGCTTATAATTGTTCTTCTAGCTGCTTTTATTCTACCGTCTTGTCAGACTAGACAAGCTCCTAATTCAGGCTTTTTGCCGAATACTTATAGACTTGAGGATGGAATGTTCTTTCAAAAATCTTGGTCTGACCCTGCTTATAATATCGAAAACTTTGATAAGATTGCGATTGCCCCTATTTCCACTACTTACTTGAGGGATCTAGGTTGGTGGGACAGGAAAAATGCATCAACTTATACGGAGGACCGTCCAGATGGCCCTGGACCAGGTTTTAGACCTGGTGGTAATCAGACTATGGGTCGTCAAATGACACGTTATTTTGAAGAGCAGATGGCAGCAGCTTTTCTAAGTACTAAAAATAGCAGATTTAAATTGGTGGACTACGGAAGTATCGACAAAAAGACTCTGGTTTTAGCTATTGCTCTGATTGAAATAGTTCCTATAAAAAAGTATTTGCCAGGAGCACAGCTTTTAGGTGATGGTTCTTTGAGAGGCGGAACTATAGCGATTGAAGGTCAGATCAAACAGGGTAAGACAAATAAAATTATGGCGATGTTCAAAGATCGCAAAGTAAATACTAAAGATATCGATTACATGGATGGAACCCAGCCGTCATTTTATGATTTTGCCAAACCGATAATTAAAGACTGGTCTGCATTGTTTGTTTCTTTAGTAAATAAGTGGGAAGTCAAACAACTGAATAAATGAGATGTGCTTAAACTACTGACAATTTTATTAATTACCATTTTCCTCGCCGCCTGTAACACAACAGAACAAGCTCCTGAAGTAACCCGTAAATCAGGCTTTTAGGAAATTTCACAAAATTTTAAATAGGTGAAGCTTTATTGGTTTACCGAAAAGGCCATGTTGATTTTAAGACGTATAAAAAGATTATGATTGATCCAGTACAGTTGTGGTTGAAATCTACTTCAGATATGAACAAGCTGGAAAGAGTAAAAACAAGAGAAAATTCTCGGATTTCTTAATTCTAATTTGTTAGTAACTTTGAAAGGCAGTTTTGAAATAGTGAAAAAGTCCGGACCGGATGTATTTTGTTTAAGAATTGCTCTTACTGAAGGAGAAGCCTCTCAAATGGAAATAGATGATGTTTCGACAGTGTTGCCTGCAGGTCTGGCTATTTCATATTTACAAAAGTATGCTGGAGGTCATCATTCGGCAGTAGGAAAGGCTTCGGTTGAAGCTGAGTTAGTTGATTCTTTAACAGGTGAAAGGCTTTTAGCTGGTCTTGACTCCCGATATGGTTTTAAGGGATTAAAAGGTACGTTTGATAACTGCGATGGCACAAAACCTTATGTAGAGTACTGGGGCTTGAAAATTAACAAGTGTCTTGTGGAGTTGACGAGATAAATGGTTGAACACGATCAGGCTCTTCAGGTAAGGATGAAGAAGCTTCTTAAGGAGAAGTTTCAGGCGTTGGATATAGCCAGGCCTATATCTTTTTACGAGAGTGTACCCGAAATTCAAAAAGGCGGGGGAAGTCCGGAGTACGGTGCTGTACTTAAAAATGGACTAGCCTGTAGTTATTTTGTGCTGGGTGAAGAAAGCCCTTAAATCATCAGTTTTAATGAAGCTGTATGCCTTTATCAAAAAATTTCATTGCTAGATGCATTGCTACACTTATCAGAACACGAAGTTATTTTCCTGAAAACACTTGGTCAGGTCAATGCATATGTGACTGTTGAAGATATTCAAAAAGCGCCGGTTCGTATGTGGCTTTTCGGTATGATTACAGTGGTTGAGATGTTTTTTGGCAAAGCTATAAAAGATCACTTTTCAAATGGAGAATGGCAAGAGCTTATTTCACCTGGAAGACTTGAGAAAGCAAGGTTTGTTTACGATGAAAGAATACGAAGAGGACAAAATCCTGATTTAATTGATTGTATACAATTTGGTGATAAAACAGCAATTATTGCTAAATCTGCAGGCATAAGAGAACTATACGATATGCCTTCAAAAACAGCTTTAAGGAAAAATGGGAAGCTTCTCGAAGAACTTCGCAATAGCCTGGCACATTCTCAGTATATCGAGAATTGGCAAGTAGTATTCCTATTTGCAGAGCGTATTGATAAAGTTCTTTCGAGAATATAAGACGACTAAGTTTAAAATTGAACTTCTAGGCGTAAAAAGTACTCGGTATCGAGATGTTTTTTACCTTCAGATGGCCTACTGTTGTAGTCATGCTCAACGCCAGCTTTAAGGTACATATCCCAAGCAGTGTCTAAAGGCATGGAAATTCCAGACTCATGTTTTATTTTGTAATCGTCCGCTGGTTCGTCAAAAGCAGGAGTATAGGTGATGTCCGTAAACCATTTAATGCTCTCTGAGAGATCTGTCTTAAAGTTTAAGCCAAAATCCAGACCAATTGAGTCAGTATCTTCATCTTCATAGTAATCGTCTATACGATATTGTAAACCAACACGACCTCTGAGGGTAGTAGGCGCTTCATCTATGAAGTAGTAACCATAACCAGCAGCATATGTTTGAGCTAGTTTTATGTCATCGATCTTGTCTCTTTCATACTCAGCTCTGGTATACCATGAGTTACGACTGTCGTTGAATCTTTGTTCATAGTCTACACCGGCAAGCCACTCATCGGTAGTTTGACGGTCATTATCTTCTTCATCCGACCACTTGCCATAAATTCTTAAAGTACTGAACTCACGAAGATAAGAGAAGTCAAAACCTATATTTATATTTCTTTCATCGGAGTTACCATCTGTGCTTCTGAAGGCGAACCATACTTTACGGTTCCACATTTCTTTAAAAACATCGGGATCGTCCCCTTCAGCCCAAAGGGTTAAGATTTCTTTGTTTTTTTCAGGAGTTACGACTTCCTGGATGATTTGCTCGTCAGCTTTTTTAATATTCACTTCTTTATCAGTAGAGTAGGAATCAACTTCTGATTGTGAAATGCTGACAGTACCTGCATAACTGGTATTAAGGGAAATCGTACCTTTGTGAATTTTAGTAATAGTTCCCTTAAGTAGAGAACCATCTTTCATTTTGACTTCATCTGCTACAAGTGAAAAGCAGATTAGAAAGAAAGCTATGTATTTCATGCTGTTCCTGTGAATAGTTTTAGTTATTTGAAGAATTGTTTTCGTTATACATATGAACGTCTTGTTGAGGGTAAGGTATACTGAAGCCGTTTTTATCAAAGGCATTTTTAATGTTTTCAATCAGATCAAACCTTACTGGCCAGTAATCTGCATTTTTTACCCATGGACGAACGACAAAATTGACTGAGCTATCACCAAGCTCTGATACAGCAACTACCGGTTCAGGATCTTTTAAAACTAGTTCATGTTCATTAATAACATCTAGAATAGTTTGTTTAACAGCTTTTAGATCGTCATCGTAGCCGCAGCCAATGACTAAGTCGATTCGACGCTCGTCTTTAACAGAATAGTTACAGATTTTACTTCCTGTTACAGAGCCGTTAGGTAGGTACATTTGGATATTATCACCAGTTCTAAGCACGGTATTAAACAAGTTGACTTCTTCGATGACTCCAGAAGTACCGGCAATTTCGACAAAGTGACCGACTTTGTATGGTTTGAACATGATAATCATGACTCCAGAAGCAAAGTTACCAAGAGTATCTTTAAGTGCCATCGCTACTGCTAAACCGGCTGCTGCCAGTATTGCTACAAAAGACGTTGTCTTGACGCCAAGCTGATCCAGCGCTGCTAAACAAACCACGACCATTAGGCCAACGTAGATTAAGGCTTTTAGGAAATTGACGATAGTTTCTTCCATTTTGGAAGCCAGCATCAATTTTACGGCAATATTTGTTAGTATGTTTGCAATGATTTTACCTGTGAAAAAGATGATTAAGGCAATCAATGCGTTTTGCAGAAACAGAGGTAGACTGTCAGTAACAAAGCTTTTTGCTTGTTCAGTTAACGAGCCCAGGATTATTAGTTGAGACATATACCACTCCCGAATTTATGGTTAGAACATTTATATAAAAATTATAGAGCTAAGCAATAGTTAAAAATCGTAAGCTTCAAAGAAGGTTTATCTTCTTCTCATCCGAATACTTGGATGGGCAGAGCGCTGAATACTTCTCTGTCTCATAATTGACTGCCTTCTTAGGTTATCCTGTACTCTTCTTTGCTGCTCGAGTCTTTGGCGTTGCTGTTGGAGTTGTCTGAGCCTGTCATTATTCAGAGCTTCGTGTTTTCTGGCTTCAGCTTCTTGCAGTTTGCGCATTCTATCCTGAGTTTGGACGTCTCGTTGTTGCGCTTCTTTGAGCTGTCGCAGTTTGTCATTTTGTAGAAGATCTTTCTTCTGTTGATCTGACAATTGGGCCGATGGCCTTGTCTGGGGAAGTTGGTCCCATTTGCCGTCTTCACCACGCTTTTCCCAGCCGTCGGAAGTTTTACGGTAGACCTGGCCGTTTTTACCTACATAAAGGTCGCCATCTTTATCGCGAACGATAGCTCCTTTATTGCCGTCTTTATCTTTGATAATAAGCCCTTTTTGGTCGTCAGAGCCTTTGTAGCCTAAAGCAGTACCTCGATCATAGTCATGCTTGTAGCCGGCTTTTAACCAGTCATCGCCATTTGAGACAACACCTTTTCCCCAGGATTGGTATGGCGTTGCAGCTTGATAACCGGCAGCTCTCCAGCCAGTTTCAGGATTGTAGGCTCGTTGAAATTTGACGGCGCCATATGGGCCATAAGCAAAACCACCACGTTGGTAAGTACCAGTGTCCGGATTATAGGCAGTCCAGCCTCCAACACCGCCATATGGACCGTAGTAGTGTGCTCCACGGTAGTAGTCGCCTTTGTAGTAATCGACGCGAATGCAACAGCCATAAGAGTAGTACCAAGGGTAACAATGGTAGTAATACCAATGAGGAGGATAGTGCCAATGCCAGTAGCCACAGCCATAGACTACGACGCCATCTGAGACATAACAGCCGCTGTATCCGGAAGTTGAGTAAACGTAGACGACTTCAGCTGTATGCGAAGTGATATAAACGTAAGTCACGTGATGCTTTGGGTGATCTGAAGGAATGTCATAGATTTCTTGAGGGATTTCAGTGGCAGCAATCCAGGTGCCTTTAGGGGACGCAGCGGTAAACCAAACTGCTTTGTAGCAGCAGTAATAATTGCCTCCGACTTTAAAGACGTCATAACCGGTGTTCAGTGCGAACTCTATATTTGTACCTTTAATCAGGGCAAATTCTGGTTCACCTTCATAGCTGACGGTCAGTTTTGTGTCTCTTTGAACAGTGGCTCTTCTAGGGATGGAGGTCATGAGAACAGCGGACTTGGCTTCATCGGTTCCTGGGATAGCTGCTTTGACGTGATCTTTGGGGCTCCCATCTGGAATTTTTTTGAAGTCTTCAGGGAGTTTATCTTTGGCAGATTCCCATTCTTTTGCTAAGGTATCCGCCTGGAACCAACGGCCGGTGATGAGAAAATAATATTTTCTTGTTGTCTTACTATAAAATAAGTCAGACTCAGAGTTTTCTACGTATGAAAGCTTGGTGTTTGAGATAGGAACCAGCTTTTCTTCTCCTTCGGTCAGAATAAGTTCAGCCGGTTTTTCGCTGAAAATAACTTTGGGAATCTTTTTGACTGGGACAGTTGGTTTATTGATGACTTCTTTCCAATTTCCGTCATCTGGGATTTTTCTAAACTTTTCCGGAAGTTTGTCTGCTGCAATCCAAGGTCCTTTCTGCAGGTTTTTGGTTTTTAGCCAACTATTGAAATAGAGAAGGTAGTAATCTTTTGTGTCTGGATCTGAAATGAGATCCCAGTTGGTATTTACACAAAAATCCAATCCTGAGTTTTCCAGTTTTTTAAATGATGGCTTGCCTAAGGTATTTATGAGAATTGCCGGCTCAGATGAGTAATGAATTTGAGGCGGAGCATAATTGACGTCGACATTTTTTTGTAGATCTTTTGTGTCTTCAACAAGAGCTGTGATACGGCTCAATGCGACGACGATCGATTTGCGTTCAGCTAAGGCTTCCCGCGTAGCTTTTTCAGCTTGATCCGTAACAGATTTATTGCTATTTGGAAAGAAAATCTTGGTTAACTTTAGATTTTGCATGGCAACAAGGCGCTTTTGCATGTTTACACTTGTGTCAACCGTAAAGTATAGTGCACCGTAAACAGGTTCAGGCACACCATTTAGTGAAACGACGATAGCTGATTTTGCAGAAAGTTTTGAGTAACTTTGCCAGTCATCGACTTGTGGTTGGTGAACGGTTAGCTCTGCTCCCGGAGCATCATAAGACCTTGGCCAGGTAAGTTGAAAAGGTTTCTGTTCTGCATAAACAAGAGAATAAGAAGCCAAGAGTATGGCTGCCACTATTTTGAACATCGCTCATCTCCATTAATCCTAAGAACTACTATACTCAATTAAAGCATAGTAGCTCAATGGGATAGATTAAGATTTGTTTCCAGAAAGAAGCTTTTTACCCCATTCTCTGATATGCTGAATCAGTTGGAAAAATGAGGGTATGAACAGTGTGCCGATAACTGTCGCCATAAACATACCGCCAAATACTGCAGTGCCTAAAGAGCGTCTACTTGAAGCGCCTGCACCTGTTGCTATCACCAGTGGCAGGATACCAAGAATAAATGATAAGGCGGTCATCATAACAGCGCGGAAACGGGTTCTCGCGGCAAATAGTGAAGCCTCATATATGGATTTCCCTTCTTGTTCTCGATTTTCCTTGGCAAACTCAACGATTAGAATGGCTGTTTTAGCAGAGATACCAAAGAGTAGAACAAGACCTACCTGAACGTAAATTCCATTTGGTATACCAGTAAAATAAATTGCTGATAGCGCACCGAGAATTGCTAGTGGAACAGAAAGAATTACTGAGATTGGGATCAACCAGCTTTCGTACTGAGCAACAAGGAAAAGGTAAATGAATAGCAATGCAGCAGCGAAGATGATTACCATGAGGTTGCCAGCCAGTTTCTCCTGATAAGACATACCAGTCCATTCTGTTTTCATAGTTTGTGGTAGAGTTTCTTCAGCTAAACTTTCCATAGCCGCCATTGCCTGGGCTGAGCTGTATCCATCTGCTGGGTTACCTGTAATTTTTATTGCACGATAAACATTGTACCTGTTTATAATGTCAGGACCATATTTCCATGAAAGTGAACAAAGAGTTGATAAAGGAATCATTTCTCCTTTGTCATTTCTTACATAGAGTTTAGTAATGTCCGGTAGTTCTTTACGGTACTGCATATCAGCCTGAATTGTAACTTTATATACTTTACCAAATAAGTTGAAGTCATTTATGTAAACTGAGCCTAGCTGTGCCTGAAGCGTACTGAAAATATCACTCAAAGAGACACCTAGCTGGAGTGCTTTTTCACGATCGAGCTCAACAAATATTTGTGGAATATTGGCTCTGAATGTTGTAAATGCTCGGCTTATCTCTGGAGCTTGATTAGCTTTTTTAATGAGTGAGTTAACAATTTTTCCAAATTCGTCAGGAGGCCTACTTAAGGAATCCTGTACCATGAACTCAAAACCGCCGGTTGCTCCAACACCCGGAATTGGAGGCATGGTAAACGGTAAGACTTGACCTTCGGGTATTGTTGACATTTGAGCTCCCATTCTCTTAAGGATTGAAAAAGATGTCATTTCAATACCAGGGCGGTCGGCCCAATCTTCAAGAACGACAATGATAAATGCTGAGTTGGAAGAACTGCTGCCCTTGAGCATACTGTAACCGGTCACGGCCATCACATCAGATACACCAGGTGTATTTTTGATGATTTCTTCTGCTTTTGAGACAACTTCTTGTGTCCTGTTCAGAGAAGCTCCATCCGGTAATTGTACGTCGGCTAGAATTGCACCATCATCTTCACTTGGTACAAAACTAGTCGGTACATTTTGGAATAACCAACCTGTAGCACCAAATACACCGGCAATAAGCAGGATGACAATTAACACTTTTCTCAATAGGAAACTTACTACACTGCTGTAACGTTCAGTGATCCAGTCAAAAATACTGTTGAACCACCTAAAAAAGATAAAGGGTTCTGTTTGTTTATTAGTTAGAAAACAGGAACACAATGCCGGGCTGAGTGTAAGTGCATTTAGGCTAGATATCAGTACAGATATTGCGATCGTGACAGCGAACTGATTATAAATCCTACCTGAGATCCCTGGTAAAAGAGTTACTGGTACAAAAGTGGCAAGAAGTACAAGTGTAGTTGCTACAACTGGGCCAGTTACCTGTTTCATGGTTTTTCGAGTCGCTTCTTTTGGATCAAGACCTTCCTCGGCCATGAGGCGCTTGACATTTTCCCAGACGACAATAGCATCATCTACCACCACACCGATAGCTAATATAAGTCCAAATAAGGAAATAGTATTAATACTAAAGCCAAGAGCATACATCGCACCGAAAGTACCTATGAGTGAAACAGGAATAGCTATGCATGGAATGAGCGTAGATCGCCAATCTTGCAGGAAGATAAATACAACTAATATTACCAATAAGACGGCCACAATCAGAGTTTCCACAACTTCGTCAATTGATGTCTCTATAAATTTTGTAGTGTCATAGAGGATGGCATATTCGACATCATCAGGAAAGCTTGACTTAATCCTGCTTAAGAGTTCTCTACACTGATTGGCAACGTCAAGACCGTTTGCATCAGGAAGTTGGTAAACTGCAAGAAGTACACCAGGCTTTCCATTAAGTGAACCAAAACTAGAGTAGTTCTCAACACCAAGTTCGACTCTGGCGACATCTGAAAGAAGGACTTTTGAGGCATCGTTATTGACTCTGACAACGATATTTTTAAACTGATCTATGTCAGACAGTCGACCAGTTGTAGTGACTGAATATTGGAATTGTTGGTCAGAGCTTAGTGGAGGAGCTCCGATAGTACCCGCCGCAACCTGTACGTTTTGTGCTTTGACTGCTGCTATGACATCTTGTGGAGTCATCCTCAAACTGGTTAAACGATCTGGGTCCAACCAGATGCGCATGGAATAGTCAAAACCGCCCATCATTTTGGAGTCCCCGACACCGGGGATCCGAAGAATATTATCGGTGATATTCAAACTGGAGAAGTTACTCAGGAACTCACCATCGTATGTTTGGTTAGGTGAGTACAGGTTGATCACCATAAGCATGTTACTGGATTTTTCTTTCACAGTCACACCCTGGCGTTTGACTTCCTCAGGCAGAGATGCAGTAGCTATGGAAACACGGTTTTGAACATTTACAGTGTTGATATCACCACTGGTACCAATATCGAAAGTTACTGTGATTAGTGCTGAGCCATCGTTTGAACTCTTAGAATCCATATAAAGCATGTTTTTTACACCATTAACCTGGTTTTCAATCGGTGTAACAACAGTACTTTCAACATCTGCAGCACTCGCTCCCGGGTATACTGCTGTAATTTCAACCTGAGGTGGAGTGATTTCTGGATATTGTGCTACGGGTAAATTTATAATTGCAGCTAAACCACCAAGGGTAATGACGATCGAGATAACAAACGCAAACTTGGGACGGTTGATGAAAAATTCGCTAAACATTTTTTTACCTATTCAGCAGCTTTTTCATCAATCGGCATGGGAGTATCTTTGGGAACTACAGGAGAACCCGGACGAGCTTTTTGAGTTCCTTGAAAAATGATTTTTTCACCACCCTTCAGGCCTTTTTCAACTGTAGCTTTTGTGCCAAATCTTTTGCCAACGACTACAGGTGTTCTGATTGCTTTGTTTTCATCATTGACGAGATAGACAAAATCACCAGTTTGGTCAGACATAATTGCTGCCTGAGGAATAATCAGATTACTTTCCTTCTCTTTGCTTTTAAGCACAAGCTTTACGTACTGGTTGGGAGCGAGTAAATAGTCTGGATTAGGGAACTCTAAGCGGAATTTTACTGTTCCTGTTGTTGCATTGACTTGATTGTCAAAAGAATCAAGTTTCCCAACATGCTCATAATTTGTGTCATTTGAAAGAATCAGATGATATTCCCATACTTGATCTTTCTTCATCTCAAGGAGGCTTTCGCCTTTTTTAAGGTTTTTCATCAGACTTGACATAACCAGTTTTTCACTGATGTTGACGTCAACATAGATTGGTGTAAGACTCACAAGTTGAGCAAGAGCACCAGATAAAGGTGTAACGTAATTACCTTCAGAAATATGACCAATTGCCATTTTACCATCAATTGGAGCTTTGATTTTCGTGTATTCCAGATTTAGAGAAGCAAACTCTAATTCAGCTTCAGCTGATGCAATTGCAGCTTCAGCAGCTTTAAATTCACTAAAGGCATTATCAAGGTCCTGATCACTTACTGCACCTTTCTTATGCAGCTTTTGCGTACGCTCATATTTGGATTTTGCTTCAATCATTGCAGCCTTAGTCTGCATAACCTTAGCGCTGGCTTCATTTTTTAAGGCGATATATGGACGATCATCAATTTTGAACAGTATATCTCCTTTACTGACAGCACCGCCATCTTTGAAACCTACTTCGGTGATGTAGCCTTCGACTTTTGTTTTAAGTTGAATGTCTGCAAACGCCTTAGTCTGGCCAATTATAGTTTGAGAGCGGCTCATTTCTTCAGAAGTAGCTGTTGTCACAAGAACTTCAGGAGCCGGAGGGGCTGGCCGTTTTTGAACTTTTTCTTTGCAAGCGGTAAGCGCGAGAGTCGCGCAAAGTGTCAGGATAATATTTTTCATTTTTCTTTCGAGGCCCCAATTACCTTTTTTAAAATAAGAAGCTGTTTTTTATAGAGTCATTCAGCTGTGAAGTATTCACAGAATACTTTACAGCTGAAAATTAATATTTGGCTCAGTTGATGTTTGTACCCATAAGGGCATCCAGCAACTCTTTTCTTCTAAGAGCTTCAACTTCAAATAAAACCTGGCTTAAGCGCGCGATGCTGTAGTCCGTAAGAACTTCATTCACACGTGTGATTGTTGTAGCACCATTCTCGTAAATCTGCTTAGTATCTTCATAAATGCTTTTACTTAGCTCTGCAGATTCTTTTTGAACCTTTACACGCTCTATAGAATTGAGAAGTGATTTTCTTTGCTGACGGATTTCGCTAATAACATTTTGCCACTGCGATTTGAGCTTATGTAGTTGTTCTTCTTTTTCTGCAGTTCTTTGTGCTATCAGGGCAGAAGTTGAGTTGCCGGTAAATAAATTCCAGGTCATACCCATTCCGTAGTATGAATCTCGGTCATTGTCACCAAAACCTGCAGTATCGAAGGATGTGGCACCATAACTTCCTTCAAGAAAAATTTCAGGGTAATATTCGCCTTCAGCTTCCTTTATTTGAGCTTCAGCTGCGAGTATCTGTGCTTGTAGTACTTTAAGGTCTGGACGTTTGTTTAAAGCAATTCCCAGAGCTGTTTTGTATTTAGGAACCGAAATTTCTAAATCTTTATAAATGGTTTCAAATGCTTCTGTATCTGCCTCAGGAAGTCCGAGAAGCTCGATTAATACTAATTTTGCTGTTTCAAAAGAGTTCTTTGCATCCAAATAGGCTATCTGAGAATCATTGCGATTGACGATGAAGTTATTAACTTCAGTTTTTGTTGCTGTACCAGCTTCTTCCTTAACTTTTGTATCTTTAAGAAACTCTTCATTGATTTCTTTAAGCTCAAGGTTGATTTCAATTTGTTTGGTTGCCAGGATTGTTTCATAAAAAGCTTGAGCAACAGCATCTACCAAAAGTCTTTTAGTGTCATCGAAGGCTGCCTCAGAAGAGATTTCGCCATATTGTGCAGCAAGTACTTGATATTTTCTGGCAAAGCCGTCAAAGATCAACCATTTTGACGATAGGTGAGCATTGTATGATTCAAAGCTTTGAGTATCAAATCCATTACGTCCTTCTGGAACCAAATCCTGACGAGTAGCTCCGGATGTCGCCGTAATAGTTGGGTAGTAAAGAGCCTGAGCTTGTTGTATAACAGCTTGTGCTCTCTTGATTCTTTCACCGGCGGCTTTGAGAGTCGGGTTACCAATAAGAGATAAGTCTTTGGCTTTTTGAATCGTCAGAGTCTTAGGAATGGTCATTTCCTGATCACTGCTTTTGGCAGTTTCACCGATTTTTAAATTCTGTGTAAGAGTATTGCGAACCTCTTCGTGAGGAACAATAACTGTCTGACATGAAATTGCAGAAAATGCTGTTAAGCCTATGAAGAGTTGATTTACATATTTCACTGTGAGTTCCTCGTTTACTTCTTGGGCATGTTTTGCATTAATTTAAAAATCGCAGCTCGGAGTTTGTCTACTCTATTTCTTTTCTCGGACATGATGTCGCTAATTTCACTTGAGTAAACAGTCGTTCCAGTTTTACTGTCTTTTATGAAAACTTTTATAAGTGCTCTTGTGACTTTGCCTGAGTGAGGCGCTGAATCTTCATCGCCTTCCATTTTGACTGACTGAACATTAACATTGCTGTAGGAACTGATGTCAACACTTACTGTTAGGTCTCCTTTGGCCTGTTTAAGAGAGTAGCCTTTAGCAAGGAGATTATTTTCAATAACCGGCAGGATATTTTTGCTGGTTATTTCATGAAGTTTTGGATCGATCTTTAAAGAAGAGTGGATTGGAGGTTGTGCCCAGGAAAATGACTCCTGATCAGAGAAGTCGTATGATTTGTCTATTGAGAAGTTTGTTCTCTGAGTTGAGCATGAAGCTAGAAGCAAAACAAAGAGTACAGGAAAAATTTTGAACATGAGTGTCCCTTATTGTCATAGATCTAATAGTATGGAATTAAGTTGCTGGAGCTGCAAAATCAAGAGTATCTACAATTAAATACCCAGTCAAATGGGTAAAAAACGTGAAAAATACTAAAAATCTTTTAATGAGCTGTTTAGATTATCCTGTAATAAGATTAAGCTGTGAAAGATTAAGAAGAGGAGAATCCAAGTAAATTGTCTCAGTATCTTCTATAGTATACAATTTTTGGTAATTAATTTGTTTAAGAAAATTTTCCTGAAAGTTAAGACTCATATTCAAGCAGAACTGAATAGGATCACACAAGTCACTCCTGAGAAAATGGGAATGATCATAAATGATATAATAAATGGCTCTTCACCCAAGTTTACTTACTTTCTCTTTTTGATGATCAGTGTGGTCATTGCTTCTGTGGGTATTATCAATAACAGTGCTGCCGTCATTATTGGAGCCATGCTTATAAGTCCTTTGATGACGCCCATTTTTGGGGCTTCTTTGGCAACAGTAACTGGTAACTCCGAACTTTTAAAAAAGTCTTTATTTAGTGTTTTTTTTGGAGTCTTCCTGGCGATACTAGCGGCATTCATAATAGGTATGTCGCCAATTACACCTCTTTCAAGAACTGCCGAGCTTGTAGCAAGAACGACTCCCAATATTCTTGATCTGGCAATTGCTGCTTTTGCTGGAATCGCCGGTTGTGTTGCCTTACTGGATGATTCTGTTGGTGCTTCTTTACCTGGAGTTGCAATCGCTACTTCTTTGGCTCCGCCTCTTGGAGCTAGTGGTTTATCCTTGGCGATGGGTAAGCCTTGGGATGCCTGGGGGGCTTTCCTTTTGTTCTTTACCAACTTTCTCGCCATATTCTTAGTCGCGAGTTTGCTCTTCTTCTTCTCCGGCTTTGCTCCCAGAGGAGATAGAAAAGAGCAATGGCTAAAACTGAAGAAGCCTTTCTGGGTAACCGTGACAGGTATTTTTCTAGTGTGTATTCCTCTTGGAAAAACCCTCTACGAACTGAAAGCGAATAGAGCGGCTCAAGAAACAATAGATAAAATTTTTTCTGAACAACTTAAGTACTCTGCAAATTCCTCAATTGTAAAGACAGGGTTTAAGAAAAGAGGAGGTCGTCTCTATGTATATGCTATTTTGAGAAGTCCAACACCTCTTTCACCCATGCTGGTAGACAGAATTGAAAAAGAAATAGGTCTGGGACTGCAAATTGAAACAGATTTAATAGTTCGTTGCAATACCTCAGTGGATATTGTTGCTCAAGGAACTAACGGAAACAATATACGGAGAGTATTTGAAGGAGATTTTATTTCACCTGATTCAGAGGCTGTGACCAGAAGGATCGATGTGGAGAAGGTTCTACGTGAGAGTTTTCATGAAAAACGCAGTATTTACTCTTTTAGGGAGATAGAGGTCTATGAGTATGAAGCAAGAATTATTTGCTTGTTAAAAATTGACGGGCCTAGAAAATTATTTCCAGCGGAAGTTGAAGTGTTGGAGGATAATGTCAAAAAAGAACTTAATTTAGAGAATTTTACTTTACTTGTCAGCTCAAACATAACTGAGATCATTACCAGTAAGCGCGAAACTAATCTACCCGAAGCTATTTTACATAAGTTTGATAAAGAAGAGAGAGGTGTGAAGAGCACCATTAAAGCCAAAATTCAGGGACAACTTTTGCGAGCAGATTCAAAAGCATTAGTCATAGATGTTATCAAAAAAGAAAGTCAGTGGACGGTAGTGGCTGAGATTGCCGGTGAGGCTTCTCCTGCAAGGTTAAAAGAAATTCAGGACCTTGTTAAAGCTGAATTAAAGGAAGATGTTACGATATACTTTAAGCCGTCAAACGACTTCTATGTTAATGATGCGAAGATAATTGGCGATGACACTCTCCTTGAGATGTTCTACAAGGAGAATAGTCCAGTTTTACAGAAGGGCCCGGAAGAGAAATAATTGCTTATTTAGCTCCAAAAGCTTTAACTGCAAAAGCAACACGTTCATCGGGGTGTCTTTTCTTTTTACTCTCTTCATCAATAAGCTTGAGGCGGTTCCATAATCCACAGCCATTTGCAATCTGAATAGATAGTCCAGGTCGAGCATTTAGCTCAAGGATAAGCGGCCCTTTGTTTTTGTCGAGAACAATGTCAGCACCCATGTAGCCTAATTCAGTTATTTCGTAACTCTTAGATGAGAGTTGAAGGATCTCATCCCAGTCGGGAATGACTAGAGATTCAAAAGAGTGACCTGTATCTGGATGCTTTTCAACAACCTTGTTAAATTGGACTGCCTGGATAGCTTTGCCTGTTGCGATATCAAGCCCTACACCAACAGCACCTTGGTGAAGGTTGGCTTTACCATCAGATACAGCGGTTGAAAGTCGAGTCATAGCCATAACCGGGTAACCTTTATATATGATGACTCTTATGTCCGGTACACCCTGGTGGGTAAAGTTCTCAAAAGTATCTGTAAAGTGAACGAGCTTTTCAAACATCGCTCTATCTGGTTGCCCACCTAGTGAGTAGAGGCCTGTCAGTATACTTGAAACGTGACGGTTCATTTCAACAAAGGGAATAACTTTACCGCTGGCTTTTAGGTAGCCTTCTTCGTTTTTGCCTTTAATAACGATGATGCCTTTGCCTGCACAACCTTTTGTGGGCTTAACAACGAACTCATCATGTTTGCTGAGGATTTCGTGCATTTTTTTAAGCTGATGGTTGTAGCCGACACAACAAATGAGTTCAGGAACTGCCAGACCATCTTCGATAGCCAGTTTTTTAGTTTCCATCTTGTCATCTACACGCGGGTAGAACTCACGGCTGTTGGCAGCCATGATGAACTCGAAATTTCTGGCGTTCATGCCAAGAATCCCCTGTTTTCTTAGTGTTTTAGGTGATGCGAATTTCATTTGTCTTCGTCCGTTACCAAAGGCTCAAAACGCGTCAGCTCTGTAAGGCGGTAACCGGTGTATGTACCAACTATAAGTACAAGTGCTAGTAGGATTAGCAGACTTTCCGGGAATGAGAATGTGAAGTACTGAATAAAGCTATTTGTCATAACGAAGTAAACCAGGATAGAGACAAATAGACTGCCACCCATTTGGAGCATTACATCTTTTCCTCCATGCTCTTCCCAGAGGATAGATACACGTTCAATTGTCCATGAGATAATGATCATCGGGAATAGCGTTACACTTATACCTTCTTCGAGACCCAATTTGTAAGAAAGGACAGAAATAAAGGCCATGAGCATAACGACTGATATGACGACTGCCGATATTCTTGGTACCAAGAGGAGGTTTAGGCGGCTGAGGTAGAATCGGATGAGTAAGCCCAAAGTAAGAACGACAGCGAGAACGACTAAGCCTTTAGATAAAGTTGTTTCAATGAAGGCCATGGCAAGTAGTACTGGCATGAACGTTCCAGAAGTTGTCAGGCCAACTAGATTTCTAAGAATGACGACGACTAAACAACCAAAAGGTATAAGCAGAAGAAGTTTGAAGACTGTTTGGTGCTCAACAGGCAGTGAGTAAATAGAGAAGTCGAGTAGGGCAGAGCCTTGATTATCTCTTATTGCCAGGGCCTTCGCAGACTCGCGGCTTTTCATGAGAGAGAAAGTTATTTTAGAGTTTTCGCCACCTTCAACTTCAATCATTGGGTGAGGTCCCCAGAAAACTACGTCTTGTGGGATGCCAAATTGCATTTTTTCCAGGTCAACAACATGCCATTTTTTATCGTGAACGATCAAATAAGGCTGAGCCACAGCTTTTCTTTTGGTGGAAGTGACTTGTAGGCCGCGTATTACTTCTGCAGGAATGCCTTTGAGGTGAACCATATCTCTTACAAGGAATTCAAGAGGATATGATTTTTTGATAAGCTTTTTAACGAGGATGACATTTTGAGTTGGTTCTTTACTCTTCATTCTTTCGAGAAGTTTGACAAGGAAAGTTTTGGCATCTGCTGACTTCTTCCATGAGTCTTCAATTATGTCTTCGATAGCTTTTTTGTAGAGGTCATCAAAGAATGGAGTTTCTACTTTATCTGGTTCGGAGTTGGTGATTTGAGCCAGTTCATCCGTATCAAACATGCTGAATATGTAGTAGATCTTTTGGGGGCCGGACATTTCCCTTGCAGCCCAAATAGCGACTTCTCGTTCTCCTTCTTTATCTGTTGAGAAGCCATAACCCTCTGAAGAACCATATTGGTTCAGAACATTGAAGTTACCATAGTAGCCAGGTAGGGTCATTTTGGCTTTAACAGGGCCGCCTTTTGCATCGAATTCGATAAGTGATTCTATGACCCAGGTATCTTTAAGTTCACCAGGGAAAATGGGGACACCTATTTTTGTGTTTTTATAAATAATGGCAGATAGGCCAATAATTGTTAGAACAATTGCCCAGGCGTAGACTTGTGCTTTTGCACTCATGGTTTTCCCCTTTAATCCTTGAAGAAATTATCGATTATAAAATTTTGTCCGAGAAGAAAGTCCATCTCTGAGGGGCCCATAGCCAAGGTGAATTTACTGCGAGTAATTTGACCATCTACGGTGATGATGATCGTAACTATTTTTTTACCGCTTTTATATGATTTAGTAATTGGCGCCAGTACTTCAATTCCAGACTTGGCTAAATACATTTTTTCATATTTTTTACCGTCTATTTCAACTTCAATACTTTTGCGGGCATAGACGATAGATTCATTTGTTTTTGAGTATGCACCAGAGAGCCTGGTCTTTTGCTTTTCGTAGTAGATAATTGGATTATTGTTTTTGATTTTAACGTCGACAATTTCAGAAATTTTCTGTTCAAGTGTTTTTTCGGGCTTTTCGCTTTTTCCCATGCAGCCGGCAAGTATAAAGGCTGTTGCTAGAATGATATATTTCACTTTTGTTGGGCCTTTAAATTAACATCTACAACAAAGTCATCTTTGAGCCAGTTACGGCCAACAAGAAGTTTATAAGTCATCTTTGAACGGTCTCTGAGGTTGACGACTACTTTTTTTGAAATACCATGCCACTCAAGGGTTAATTCTACTTCATAACGGTATTCAGTTCCCTGCGAGTTTGAGATTTTTGAGATATCGACAATTTTTGCAGAGTAAGATTTCTTTTTATTCTTGTGGTTGATTGTATCGAATGATACCCTTTTACCGACGTTATCTTTTTTGTCCTTGCTTCCATCTTTGACTTTGACGTTCGTGGCATGGATTGAGGTAATGGTGGCTCCGGTGTCTATACGGGTAAGGTAATCAAGTTTTAGTTCTGCAATATTTATATATGCAGTTTCGCCTATAGTGGCTTTTTTCATAGGGGTTTGACAAGCGAGTAAGAATAGTAACCCTACCATTGGTGCCCATTTCATATTCCAATCTCCAAAAATTACTGAAGTAAGTTTAATTTTACTTAAATACAGATTACTCTGCAAAGCTTTATTATTAAGACTAATTGTGAAAAATAAAAGTTAAATTATTATTAGCTAAGCACAATTTAATCTATAAAGAATTCACGCTTCCAGTGACTCAGGTTTTATGTATTCTTCTTCTGTTGCTATCTATTGGTTCTAACGAGGATAAGATTAAGCTGGAGAAGTCTTTTGTTGGAGAAGAGATTGTTAATGCTGATCAGTCTTCTGTATGGATAGAAACTGACTTAGCCGGAACGATACGAATTGATAGAGCTAAAATCTTTGATATACAGACGGATAAGTTGTTTTATATTCAGTTTATGTATGGCTATAATACCAGGGGAAGAGTGGAGTTTAGCGATAAGAAAGAGGTGAATGTTACGGGCGAGACGGGCTTTACATTTACTATTCCCGGTGAAGATCTTTATAAGATGACTCCAATTGAGAATTTTGATTCTCTCGAGCCAAGTGTGACGAAGATAAGGGCAGGTGCGCTTCTCAAGGAGAAAAAGGTAACAAAGCCAAAACTGAGGTGGATTTATATTTTCAGTTGAATGTTGATAGGATCTTTGATCAGCTCTCTCACAATAGATACCGAATATGAAACTTCTGGTGGAGAGACGAAGGGTGACGAAGTCGATATTGTTAGTCATTATGATTACTACCTTGATGACAATGATTTTATCTAATCTCGCTTCGAAGGAGAAAGAGACAAAATAGATGACATGGACTTGAGGAGCACATTTGCAGTCGGTTAGGGTTACTATTGGTATAAAACAGCAGTTTTTGAGCTGGAGACCAGACTTGGTTTACCGTACCGTTAGACAAGCTATGAAGGTCAGCCTTCTGCCTCTCAGGAAGCCTTGGATACTGGTGTTGGACTATCATATCAATTAAACGAATATACTTTATTTACGACTGATGTAAATTTTGCTCCAAGACTTTCTGATCCAGAGGTTTATCTATTGGAATATAGCTCAGATTTAGAGTTTGAATTAGGGTGTGACTCACACTGGTACTTGCAATTGGGAGTAGACCAGTAGCTTAGCACTGAAGAAGAGCGTGAAGCAGAGGATTATGATTTAGAGGCATTTATTAGACTTGTTTACGAGTTTAATTTATGCCTTAAGATAGTTTAGTCTTTTTTTGAAGGTGTCCCCGCACCTAGCTCAAGAAGCCTGCTGTTAGTTCCTTCAGACCAGTAGTCAAAAGCACTTTTAACATCGCCCCATTCGTCAAATTTTTCGCCATCAAATGTTTTCCCACCTGCGCGGGTATCCATGGCTGCGGCTATTCTCTTGCCTGTTTCGCCATCGATAAACTCAGCTTCTATAGAGGCTTTACCAACTGAGATGTGAGTGCCGGCTGCGGCTCTTTTTAAGTAAGATACAGCTAGAGTAATTGGGACGACATTTGAAAGGGTGTCAGTTACCGGTTCACTGCTTTCTCCATCGGTCAGAGCAATGCGTATGCGAAGAGTTTGCGGTCCTTCTTTGTCGACAATTTCAAAGTTGCCTTTCAAGTTGTTTACAAAAGTGGAATGGAGATAAGTCAGAATGTCCTTGAGTTCTGATTTAGGGATCTGTTTTAATTCCGATTCGTTGGAAGCCCAAACTTCGATAGGGTCGATTGTGATTTTTTTAAACTTTGTGAATACGACGCCTTTTTTCCACATAGCGCATCAGTGCCTAGTCTTCTTTTCCTGGTCTTAGTTTAGAGTAATCTTTGAGGAAGCCGGATGGCTTAAAGATATCTCTAGTCTGGTGAGTTGAACTGCACGAACTAAGAATCAGAGCGGCAATAAGGACTGTTAGTATTTTCATTTGGTTTCCAATAATTTTTCAACTAGTAATTTGAGGTTATTCCCAAAGTTGGAAGATATCTTTGCCAAGGCACCAGCGGCTGCCTTTGTCATTAGCAGCTTGCCCAAGTATCCAGAAATTATAGTTGTCTTCTTTGAAGCCATTAATTTCTTGAGCTTTAAGCCACTGGTTGATAAAGTTGATAAATGCAGCGTTGTGTCCAGAAACCGCAAATGCTTCGGCATATCTGTAAATTGATGGTTTGGGTATAATGACGCTGTAACCTGGGTAATAAAGTGTCCAGGCACTGCCGGCTTCGGCGGAGACAAGTAGCCCATCATATTCATCTTTATGAGTTTCAAAAAAGTCCGAAGGTTTTTCGATTATAGAAAACTCAACATTCGGTCTGCGCTTACGGAAAGTTTCCATAAATGGATTATCTTCAAAAGCGGTTATTTTGTAATTTTTAGTTGAGGTGTTTTTGGGATTCTGAAACTCTTTTTTGCGATAATCTTTTACAAGCAAAGAGAGATTTAGTTCTATGACTGGGTTGGAGAAAAGAATGTTCTTTTCGAGTTGCGGAAGAAAAGGTATTCCTGACATGGCGATATCGAGCGTGCCATTATTTAGAAGCTTATCGAGGTTATCGTTAGTGAATGGTATGAATTCTATTTTAACCCCCATGGCTTTTGCAAGTTCATGGGCATATTGAATATCAAACCCCTGTAGTGTTTTAGTGTTGGAGTTTAAGTAACTGAATGGCAAATTCTGTGTTTTATATCCAATATGTATGACACCCCTTTGAATAATTCTGTCAAGAAGAGGGATATCGTAATTTTCTGATTTAAACTCAGGGATGTCTAAATTAATCTTGTGATCCACTGTTTCATTGACTATGAGGTTGGACAAAAGACTGCGGTTGTCATAAGGCTGATTTATAGCATAGGCGAAGTATAACTTCATCGAAAATAGTGATACAAAGACTACCACGATAGGAACAACATTTGCCTTGATGAGATTGAGGAAGTTTAGTTTCAGTCCGTTTGTTATAAAGTGAATTGAAATAAGCGTTAGAGATATGAGGTGCATGGAAGCCAGTAATGTACCAAAACGACCATTGACTATGCCGGAGAGCATAAAGAGTTGAAACATATCTTCAGGGATTTGGTAGCTGTTGAGCATAAAGGGCACGGCGAGGCTTGAAGATCCAAAGGTGCTCAGCAGACCTGAAATGAGGAACATAGGGTACTGAACGACAGAAATTTGCGAATTGACAAACCAGCCCGCGAAAAGAACGAAGATCATATTTAATAATTTAGCCAGACTGGGGAAGTTGAAGGTAAGAGGAATAATAATGTCCGTTAGCTCGTCATTTTCTTCACTGAGCTGTTTATGCTTGTCGAGGATTTTTTTGACACCTTCAGACAGGAGTGGAAGAACAATAAATAAATTGTCTAAGGTGAAGGCTGTTATTAGTGGGTCTTTAATGAAGCTCATAACATCTTTATATTTGTATCCGGTAATCGCGCAGATAAGCCCTGGTAAAATGGCGAAAGTAAGCAGGAGACAGCTTCCTATATAGGTAATGAGAAATACTTGTAATCTTTGAATTTCATCGATTGAGATAGTACCCGCAGCATTGGCTGTAATGGCAAATACACCAATAGGAGAAAGCTGTACTAGAGATTTGGTTAATTTACCAATGGCTTCATTGAGGACCTCAAGATTATCCATGAAATACTTTTTCTTTTCAATTGTCATAAGGGCAATGCCAAGCGCTAAACTGAATATAACGACAGCGGGTACAGCGGAGGAGGAAAGAGAGAAAAATGGATTAGACGGAATGTAAAGGTCGAAGTAGTTGATTTCTTTTGGTGGTTCGACTTGGCTGGCGCTAAAGAAAGATGCTGACTTTAAGCTTGGGTACACCAGAGGGATGAGCATAATTAATCCACACCCAATAGCCCAAATAAGAAGGATCGCAGCTCCGCCTTTAATAGCCAGACTTTTTGCTTGTTCTGCAGAGAGACCACCAATACCTTTGATGATTGAAACCATTATATAAGGCAAAATGGTCATTTGCAGGATCTTAATAAAGCCGATTCCGACTATTGAGAGCCAGCTGGCTTTTTCTCCAAAAAACAGTCCGACTACTAGTCCTAGACCTAATCCTATGAAAATTTTGGTGGAGAGTGCTAGCTTTTTTCTCTCTTTTGGTTCTTTGGCCATAATTAATCAGTTTATTTATAAGTAACTCTGGTAGGAATCCACTTAGTGACGATTTTTGCACTAGTTCCGTTAAAGCGCCACTTCTCAGTAATTTTTCGAATGTCTCTCAGTAGGTTAGGGTTATTTTTACTAATAGCCCATGCCAAGTTTTCTTTACCAATTTCCCAGTAAACTCCAGCTAGTTGAGGATCGCTGCCGTCGGCGTAGCGCCATATAGTAGGAGCATCATGTAAGAAACAGTCTATTTTTCCTGATTTCAGTGCTAGAGTGCCATTACTGACATTTGGGAAAGAGATAATGCGGTTTTCGGGAAGGTATTGCTTGACTAAATTTTCTCCAGTCGTGCCAGTGGCAACGCCGACGGTAAGGCCAGATCTTACATAGTAGCCTCTGCCAGGTTTTCTAAACATTCCCATTTCATTTTTACGGACCAGTAGCATCTGACTAATGGAGAAGTAAGAGTCCGAAAAGTTAACAAGTTGTGACCGTTCTTCGGTAACGCTCATGCCTGACATGATAATGTCGATATGACGCTGGTTGAGGGCAGGGATAATCATATTCCATGGGAGTTCTACAAATTCAACCTCCATGCCAAGCTCAAGTGCCAAAGCATGTGCAAAATCCGCCTCAACTCCAACAATTTGTCCGCCATCCTTGTATATAATTGGAGGATAGTCGGGAGAAACACCTACTCTCAATTTGGGTACTATGTAGTTAGAGCAACTAGTTAGGAATATGAACAGACAAAGAAAGCCTAGCCTTAACAGGGAATTCACTTTTTGTCTTCCTTAAGGATTTTTAGTTGAGCTTCAAGTTTGTCAATTTCTTCGTTGTAAACTTTACGTGCAGCAAGTAGACGAATAGTACTTTCAAGACCTTTGTTGAAGGTTTGAGCTTCACTATGAACATCTCTGATCATACTTCTGAGGTCTTTGTCTAAGCCGGATGCAGCCGTTCTGCTCATCTGTTTAGTTTTGCTGTGATCACCATATTTGATTTCTTTGACACTTGATTCTAGTAAATCTATCTTCTTACATAGAGCTGTTATTTCTGCAGCGATATCTGCCATGGATATTTTTGAATTGACATTATCCAGTTCTTTCTCAAGTTTTTTAACTTTTTCAGTTAAGCTTTCAATGCCTTTTTCCATATCTTTGGCAAGTCTGGCGCGATCTTTATCTGCTCGTTTAGCATTTTGAATATTTTGACTGCTTCTGTACCAGTTATGATGTTCTTTGTAGGACCCTAGAGACTTTGTGATTTTAGTGATTTGTGCTACTCGAAGTTCAATTTTAGTATCGAGCCAGTCTTTGATATTTTGAATGTCTTCTGCTGGGTATCGCTTAGCATAAACTAATTCTTGATTCATTTTTTTACGAAGGTCAGAGTAGTGCTTGATTGACTTACTAAGGCCATGAATTGCTTGCTCTTTGTGTCGAATAATTCTGGTGCCTGAGTCGTTAGAATCTTTAAACTTACTTATAAGATTGACGATTTCCTTTACCTGCTTTTCAATTGAAGCGTCCTGAGCTTTAAGGTGCACTGATAATTTTTTGATATGTGCATCATGTTTTTGTTGCTTTTCGCTAACGAGTTTTAACTTTTTCTCGATGAGTTCAGTCTTAGCTGATTTTGACTCTTGAGCGACAAGAGATAATGCACTTATTAGTAGGGCGTAAATGACTCTTTTCATTACTGCTTCTCCAACCTGTAAATAGTAGTTCGTTACTCTCGAATTTACATCACCTTTAGGAGAGTACCACGATAAGGTTGGGTTGAATTGGGCAATTATTTAAAGAAAATGGAAAAGCGAAGAAAGAAATACTAATTATTGATGTTTTAAGAGGTTTTGCGACTATTTTTATTTGAGCTTTGAGAGAGATTTGTTATAATCTAGAATATCGAGGGGAAATTTACGGAACGCACATGAAATTCTCATATTTATTTTTAGTATTTTTAGTTACGTCTTGCAGTAGTGACTTTAATCAAATAGCTTTACCGGAATCAGAAAACCCTAATGATTCAGCATTACTTCTTAGAGGAGTGGCGGACCCTATAGAACCATTTAATAGAGCTATGTTTTCGCTCAACAAGGGTCTTTTTGAGTATCTCCTTTATCCTACAACTCAAGGTTATAACTATGTCATGCCAGAAGGTGCCAGGACTGGGATTAAAGACTTCTATAAAAATCTTTTATACCCAGTGAGGGTTGTGAACAACGCTTTACAAAATGAGTGGGAAGAAGCTTGGGTAGAAACAAAGCGTTTTGGAATAAATACTACTGTTGGTTTTTTAGGGTTTACGGATCCTGCAACAGATAAGTATGGCATTAAGCTGTATGACGAAGATCTGGGACTTACGCTAGGTCATTATGGTTGGGAACCTCAGATGTACATATATCTTCCGTTTTTTGGCGGTAGTTCAGAGAGAGATGTCCTTGGAAATATCGGAGACAACTTTTTAGACCCTGCTTCTTACTTTTTTCCAGCAGGCCCAGTCTTAAAATTCAATGATATTTCATTTATTGCACGAGATATAAATGAGGTTTTAACAACTCAGTATGATGCATATGAACTCCAGCACCTACTTTACTCAGTTCAACGAAGAGCTCCAAAGTATGCCGTGTCGACAGCATCTGAGCCAGAGTCTAATTGTGTTCAGACAATTTATGCTGCTTATGTAAAACCTGAAGATAATGAGTTTATAGATAAAGCTACAGAGGGAAGTATTTCTTTAGAAGGCTTCCGAGGTGAGCTTGCCTATAATATCTGGACACACCCTGAAGCAGAAAAAACACTTTATTTACTTCCCGGTCTAGGAGAGCACCGTAGTTCGAGTCGAATACAAGCTCTGGCTGAATTAGCATACAAAGAAAAGTATAATGTCATTACTTTCAGTAGCCCGTTCAACTTTGAGTTCTTAAAGGCGGCTCCAAAGAGCTTTTTGGCAGGTTACATCGAAGACGATTTAGTTTACATTGACCAGATTATAGAAGCGATTAATACAAATGTTGAAACTTTGGTGGTTAAAGGTTCAGCAAAAAGCAAAGCAGTCATGGGTATGTCTTTGGGTGCATGGTATACTATGAATCTTGCCGCTCGCAATGAAGGTAGATTTGAAAAGTTTGTGGTGATTAATCCGCCAGTGAATTTATTTGAAGGGCTTACAGCAGTAGATGATCTTTATCGCGCACCATTTAAGAATAATGACATAGAAGAAGCCAGAAAGGTTGCGAATGTAGCTAGTTTAAAGGCTCTAGCAAGTTTAACTGGTAGCCCAAGGGTTTCAAATGAATTGCCTTTCACTCATGAAGAAGCAGCATTTTTGATTGGTCTAAACTTTAGATTTACTTTAAGACAAGCGATTTTTGCGGGGCAATACGATGAGATGACTTCGTTTTATGAAAGCCGCGAAGGTATTTATCAAAAGCTTTCATCTATAAGTTATAAAGATTACTACGATAAAATGGTGAAGCCAGCATTAATTAAACGTGGAGTAAAGAACGAAAGTATTGTAGAATCTGTTGATATTCGAAACTTAACAGAACAGCTCAAGGCTGAGGGTGACTTTAATGTATTCTTAAGCCAGAATGACTTCCTCATGAAAGAAGAATACCTTAACTGGTTTAAGGATAACTTTAAGGGAAAAGTAGACATTAATCCTTCAGGCGGGCATTTGGGAAATTTGATTCAGCCAGATGTTAGAAAGAGAATTCAACAGTCGCTAAAAAACTAATTGTTGTTTTGCTTCCCTCTGAAAATTGAGCTTGGATTCTTTTCCAGCATTTCAAATAAGGCATCCATTGATTCTAGAGTGTCATCGAGGTTTTTAAGTGAGCGTTTAACATCTGTTTTAAGATCGCTCGCTTCGCTGCCGAGGCTCTTTGAAATAATCTGTAAATCTTTTCTTACTTTTGTCGCTTCCTGTGAAAAGTTTTGAATGTCTTTTAGGGTAATTTTAAATTCAGTCTCTACAGAAGCTATGCTTTTGCTGAATTGTTTTGCTGCATCATTGGTACTTTCAAGAGTTGAGTTCGCGGTGTTTGAGAGTTTCCCGAGTTTCATTTTGAGGAGCTCTTCATTCATAGAGTTTGTCAGCTTTTTTATGTCTTCCAGTGTACCGATTAACACAGAAAAGGTTTTATCGATTTCACCATCGGCAATCTTCTTTTTAATAAAAGCAAATGTTGAACTTAAATCTGCAGCAGCTTTACTGACTTCATTGACGGCCCCTTGAATATTATTTCCTGCATAGGTGTCTCTGAAAGAGATCAATGTGGACTTGATTTCGTTACTTATGCCTTGGAAGTCTACAGTGGCAATTTTTCTCAAGGCTTCATCAAGACTAAGCATTGTACCAGCAAGTAATGATTTCCTGCTTGGGATATAGGAGGCGTCATCAATTTTCATCTGAAATAAATTTTTCGAGTCTTTTACATGGTCGAACTCTATAAATTTCAGGCCGGTTATACCTGACATGGTCAATTGACAAGAAAAGCCATTAGCTTTTTCTTCTTTGATGAAATCATATAGCTTTTCTAGCTTTTCCTGATCGTTTTTTATGCTGTCTAGTTCAGATTTATTACCTTTGTTTCCAGCACCCTGGATTAATTCCATATCTACTCTGACGTACTTTCCTTCCCATAGATAAATGTCTGTTACGTTACCAAGTGTGACGCCTTTGTATTTTACCTGTGATCCAGGACTCAAGCCTTGTACAGATTCGTCGAAGATGGTGTAGAACTCAAAGCGGTCTTTAAATTTGTCGGCTAAGCCATGTATGAAGAAGGCCGCAGTAATCAAAACTATACCGACTGAAACAAATATACCGAGTTTAAATTTATTGGCTTCAAGCATTTTTATAATTCCTGTTTTAGTAAGCCATCCCTGTTCAGGAAGCGTTTAACAAAATCAATTTGACAGTTTTCTTTGAGTTCTTTTGGGTCGCCATAGGCGATTATAGATTTAGTGTCTTTATCGAGGAAAAGTACTTTGTCAGCGATGGTGTATATACTGTCTAATTCATGAGTGACGATGACCATTGTCGCTTTAATTTCATCGCGAATCTTTAAAATAAGTCGATCCAAGTTTGCTGAACTTATAGGGTCGAGCCCTGCAGAGGGCTCATCGAAGAATAATAAGTCAGGATTGAGTGCAAGAGCTCTGGCAAGGCCGGCTCTCTTTTTCATACCTCCACTGATTTCCGAAGGGTAAAAGCCATTGAAGCCTTTTAGGTCGACCAATGCTAGCTTCTCATCGGCTCGGGCTTTCATTTCTTCTTTGCTGAGATCGGTATGTTCTTCAAGAACTATGCGTATATTTTCTTCCAGTGTAAGTGATCCAAATAACGCCCCGGATTGGTAAAGGACGCCAAATTCTTTCATGATACTCTGTTTATCTGAAGTATTGGCGCTGACAATTGATTTGCCTTTGATGAAAATATCGCCAGTTGCAGGTTTGTAGAGGCCTATGAGGTGTTTCAGTAGTGTACTTTTGCCGCAGCCTGAGCCACCGAGGATGACGAAGATTTCACCTTTTTTGATGTCGAATTCCAGGTCTTTCATGATGACAAAATCACCATAAGCCATGGTTAGGTTTTGAACGTCTATTTCTACTTTTTCTTCTGTCATAGTGTATTCAGCATTATAGTTACTAGTGTGTCAGAAATGATTATGAATAAGATGCCTTGAACAACAGCTCCAGTTGCGGCACGGCCGACGCCTTGAGCTCCTTTTTGAGCATTAAAACCTTCGATACAGCCGATGAATGAAATGTTTATAGCAAAAATCACACTTTTACATAGCCCTTCTAGGATATCTGTCCAGTAAACGGCATTTACAGTTTGATTGATGTAAGCTGCAGTTGGGAGGCCTAATTTGAAAACACCCACTATATAACCACCAAAAAGTCCAGCAAAATCACCGATTATAGTCAGGAGAGGCATGATGCAAATCATCGCGAGAATTTTTGGGTAAGCAAGGTAGCGGTAAGACTCAAAACCCATGGTGTACATGGCGTCTATTTCTTCATTTACTTTCATGGTGCCAATTTCTGCTGCGAAAGAAGAGCCTGCCCGACCAGCACAGATAATTCCGACCATAAGGGGCCCCAGTTCTTTGGTGATGGAAAGGCCTACTAAATCTGCGACATAAATGTCAGTGCCGAATTGAGCTAGCTGAATGGCTCCTTGAAAACCAAGGATTAAACCCATAAGGAAGCATATGAGGGAAACGATTGGAACTGCTTCTCTACCACACATGTCCATATAGTAGAGTGTTTCTTTAAGGCGAAGTTTTTTAGGTTGTTTGATGGCTTCTAGAGAAGTATGCGCGAAAGCTCCAAGAAATGAAATAAGGTTTTTGCAGTAAGTCAGGAAGTTAACAGTCTCTTGACCTATGGTTGTAAAGAAGCTGTTATTTCCGTTTGCCATTTAGAATTTCTTAGTTATTTCGTTGGTCAATTTTTGGAAAGCAGAATTCATGGAATTTATTTTGGCATTAGTCGATGTATCTGTGAATTTTTCTTTAACGGTTATACGTGAGGTCTTGTTCTTGTAGACGAGATCGAAAATAATGACAGCTTCAGAAGTATTTAGATCAAAGTCAAAACGGCGAATGACGCCATGGAATGAGTCGCTTGCGTTTCCGATAAAGGCTATTTTCCATTGTCGAGTAAACATGTCCTCTGGATTTTCGCACCAACGGTTGAACTCGTCTTCAATTATAGAGTAGCCTTGCCGGGTGACTAATTTTGTCGAATAAGGTCCTTCTGTAGTTATTTGACCTACAGAGATATTGTGCTCAGATTGTGGGAGTTGTTTAAAGTCGAATTCATTCGTTGGGGTGTACTTCGTACTGATACACGAAGACAGTAGAATGGCGGAAAATAGAATAAGAAATTTCAAAAGATTGTACCCGTATTTGTTTCTCTCCAACAAACTAATCTAACACAAGCTATTTCCTATAGCAATTATTATAATTTTTGGTGAAAAACAGGTTCACTGATGTTTTTCTACAAAAGCGGTTCTAATGTAGAGACAGTCATACGAAATTTGGGCAGTGAAATGAGCAATAGCGTTAAATCATATTCATTCGGGACTCGGACTATTCGATTTAATAATAGAATAGTCATCACAGCTGTAGTCGTACTTCTATTTTCCATCGGTTTTTTTACAATTAGGAAAATAGAGAATGGTCTGCATTCGATTGCAAAGGAAGGGCTTGAACAAACTTTAAATGCAAATGCCGAATCTCTCATTCAGTACCTGGAAGATCAAAAGTCAGACTCAAACATAGTTACAAAAAACCCCGAGCTGGTAAAGTTGGCAGAGTCGTTGGTCGATTACAGCTATAAGAATGGTGTTGAAACGATTGAACAACAAAGTGCTTATAGTGACTTTTCTAAGCGACTTAGTGGCCTTTTAAAGGATCTAGAGTTTACGGATTACTACCTCATAAACATGAATTTCACCCATATTGTAACCAGTGATCCATCTTACAAAGGCCGCAAAGTTGGAGTTTTACCAGATGAATTATTGAGAACTTTAAAGGCTGGTAAAGTTTATGTGAGTTTGCCCATTTTTATGAAAGGTGAAGAAGAGAAGCTTAATGCTAAGCCTTTGATGTTTACGGCTCAGTATATATACCGAAATAATCAAGCATTTGCCATTTTAGCTTTAAGATTGGACCCTTCAGAAGAGTTCAGTCGGGTTATGTTTAAGTCCAGGACAGGCGAAAGTCGAGAAACTTATGCGATCAACTCTGATGGAATGATGATTTCGAATAGTAGGTTTTTAAAAGGTCTTCAAAATGAGGGACTCATTCAAGAGGGCCAAAAGTCATCTGTTTTAAAGCTTAAAGTTCAAAGTCCAGATGGTAAGTTAACAGTCATGGCGGAAAGTGCATTGAGTAAAGCAACGAAAGTTACTTACCCAAATCTAGAGTCGAACACTGAAGGTTATGATGATTATCGTGGAGTAAATGTCATCGGTGCCTGGACTTACCTTGCTGATTACGGTTTTGCGATAACGAGTGAAATCGATTACGATGAAGCTTATCAATCATTATTTATAATTCGCAACAATTTTAGGATTATGTTGGGGCTTGCTGTTTTATTTGGTTTGGGTACTGTGGTTTATTCTCGAAAGGCGGTAAAAATGCAGGTGAAGTTTCGAGATGCATTGAAAGAAGCGAAAGAACTTGGGCAGTATGTACTCACAAAGAAACTTGGCGAAGGTGGTATGGGCGTGGTATACAAAGCGACACACAAAATGATGCATCGCGACACGGCTTTGAAATTATTAAAAAATGAAGCGTGTACTGATCGTGACTTAAAACTCTTTGAGAATGAAGTGCAACAGACCTGTAAATTAACTCATCCAAATACCATCCGTGTCTACGACTATGGTAAAACAGATGATGGTACTTTTTACTATGTTATGGAGTATCTGGAAGGTATGGAACTGAATGACATAGTGAAGCGAATGGGGCCTTTGTCGCCAGAGAGAGCAATATATTTTTTAAAGCAAATTTGTGCCTCATTAAATGAAGCTCACTCTATAGGACTTGTACATCGCGATATAAAAAGTCAGAATGTATTTATCACTCAGCAGGGTGGAGAGTACGATGTTGTTAAGGTTCTTGATTTCGGTCTGGTTAGAGAAGTTTCAGATACTGATAACTCGATGCTTGATAATGTTAGTGGTACACCAGCGTACATGTCGCCCGAATCTGTCGTTCGACCTAGAGATGTAAACCATTCTTCTGATCTGTATGCTGTCGGTATCTTGGGCTTTTATATCTTAACCGGAGGTTACCCCTTTGAAGGATCGACTCCGGTTTCTTTACTCATGAAGCATGTCAATGAGAAGCCTCCTAGACCGTCTGAGATTTTAGGGAAGCCTCTACCTAAAGACCTGGAAAATGTGATTTTTAAGTGCCTCGAAAAGGAGCAGGAAGATCGACCAGAGTCAGCAAGGCACCTTTTTGATTTGCTGGATAATTGTGAAGCATCTGGAAATTGGGATCTTCAAAAAGCTGAAAAGTGGTGGGGTGCAAAACCTATGATCAAGGCTGAAAAGAAAGATGAGATTTCTACAAAAGCCATCGATCAAACAGTTCAAATAAGTCTGGATTCATGAAAAAAATATTTTTAGTAATTTCTTTTTTAATTTTATGTTCTTGTGCACAGCATGAACAAAACCGGCCAATAAGCTTGTTCAACGGTAAAGACCTGACAGGTTGGAAAATTTCAAACTTTGGCGGAGAAGGTGAAGTTGAAGTCAAGAATGGTGAAATTCGCCTTGATTACGGAAACCCTATTTCAGGAATTACCTGGACAGGGGCTGAGTTGCCCAAAGATCATTATGCCATAGAGCTTGAAGCAATGCGTTTGGATGGGATCGACTTTTTTGTAGGATTGACATTTCCTGTTCGGGACCAGTTTTGTTCTCTGATTTTAGGTGGTTGGGCTGGGACTGTTAGTGGTCTATCTTCATTTGATTATCAGGATGCGGCAAATAACGAAACGACTTATGTAGTGGAGTACAAGAAAAATCGTTGGTATAAGGTCCGTATGGAAGTCGCTGGTGAGTTGTTAAGAGCATATGTCGATGGTAAGAAAATTATCGAAACAGAAATTAATGGTCGTCAGGTTCATATACGACCTGAAGTAGAGCCTTCTAAACCACTGGGAATCAGTTCTTTTGAAACCCAGGTGGCTTATCGCAATATACGAATTTTCTCACTTAGATAATTGTAGAGCCGGCTGTGTTTACCAATCTGGCATTGATGAATTCAACAAGGTGTTGAGCATTACGGCTGGCTCCATGTGAAATTTGGCAACGGCATGACGTGCCATTGCTGACTATTTCGGTTAGAACGGATGCTTTGCGTATTTCAGGGAATAGCCTTTTTTCACCAATTGCCATGGACATATCGTAGTGTTCTTTTTCATAGCCAAAAGAACCAGCCATACCGCAGCAACCAGAGTCAATTTCTTTTGGTGTGACTCCAGGTAAAGCACTCAAGACTTTTAAAGTTGACTCTGTTCCTCTGAGAGCCTTTTGGTGGCAATGAGCATGAAAGAGTACATCCATTTTATTGACATGGAACTGAAGGTCAAAACGATTCTCTTCTATGGCTTCAACTAGTACTTCATCGATAGTCATACAGGCAGACGCAACAGTTTTGGCCTCTTCTGTATTTAGGAGTTCAGGATAGTCATCGGCAATGGTAAGGATACAGCTAGGTTCAAGCCCAACCACTTTCAATCCATTTTTTACATGTGGAAGTAATAGGCTGACGATTTTTTGAGCCTGTACTTTGGCTTCTTTGAGCATGCCTTTAGAGATCATTGGTCTACCGCAGCATTTATACTCTGGGTAGATAATTTTGTAGCCAAGTTGATTTAGTATATTACTGGTATAGATACCAATTTTTGGAGTGTTATACTCATTAAAGGTATCATTGAATAAAACGATCTCTCTTTCTGCTGGAAGATTAGTAGTAGTCTTAATCCAACTACTAAATTTTTTTGATGCAAAATGCGGTAGCTCCCTTTGAGGAGCTATACCAATCATATTGAAAATCCAACGAGTGGGAGCTAGAGAATTGACAAAGTTGGTTAAAGCAGGGAATTTTGAAGCTTTCTCGCTGTGTTTGCTGACATTCGCAAAGAGTCGACTTCTAAATTTGTAGCCATTTTTTTCCTGGTAGTGATAAAGGTACTCAGATTTCATCTTTGCCATGTCAACGCTTGATGGACATTCAGTTTTACAGCCTTTACATTCGAGACAAAGATCCAGAATATCGTGAAGTTTTTTACCCATGAGGTCATTGTAGGATATACCACCATTTAGAGCATACTGAAGAGACTGTGCTCTGGCTCGGGTTGAATGCCTCTCATCTTCATATGCTTGATATGAAGGACACATGAGCCCGGTATCTTTTTTGGTACATTCCCCATTTCCGTTGCACATATCTACAGCAAAGTTCCAGCCCCCTTCATCGGAGAAGGTATATTGCGTATTTAGATTTATCTGCTGAGTATTCATGTCGACTTTCAGATTTTCGAGAGGGTCCAGTGAATCGATAATCTTCCCAGGATTCATCAGGTTGTCTGGATCAAAAGCTGTTTTCAGATCTTTAAAGAGTTTGTAGACCTTCGGGCCAAACATTTTTTCATGTAACCATGAACGAGTTATACCATCGCCGTGCTCTCCACTTAGAGAGCCACCTAGATCTTTGACCATTTGAGCAATCTCTTTCATGCTTTCTATCATGAGATTTCGGTCTGCTTCTTTGCTAAGGTCAAGCATAGGTCTAACATGAACACAGCCAACTCCAGCATGACCGTAAAAGCCTATTTCTTTGCTTTTGTCTGTGAAATATTTCCTAAAGAAAGTAAGAAAGCCCGCAAGTTTATCAAGAGGCACGGCTACGTCTTCTAAGAAGGGAATAGCTCTCTCATTACTGCGCTTGGACATAAGTATGCCCAGTCCGGCTTTGCGCAACTTCCAGACTTTACTTTGAGACTTTTTGTCATTCAAGGGACTGTTATGATAGCAGAAATCAGAACCTTCGATTGCTTCCGTAAACGCTTTCTGTTTGTTGAGTGCTCCGCCTGGAGTAGAGGCATCGAACTCTGCCACTAAAAGCATTTCAGGTGAACCTTTAAGCCAATCAAGCTGGCCTTCCATCATGGGTGATACTTTACCAAGATCAATGACTGTTTTGTCGATGAGCTCTAAAGAAAATGGCTTATGTTTCAGGATAGTATCAACTTTATTCAGAGCATCTTCAAAATTATCAAAATGCAGTATGCTAAGGACTGTATTTGATGGTTTGCGTGAAATTTTGACTTTGATAAAATCGATAATTCCAAAGGTTCCCTCGGAGCCAACGATGAGTTTGGCCATATTTATTGGGAAACCTTTAGTTAATTCATCTAGATTATATCCTGAAACCCGTCTTTGAATTTTGGGGAAGGCTACTTCGATATCGTTTTGATTATCTGAGATAATTTTATAGACTGCTTTGAAAATATCTCCCTCTCTGGTATCCAAAGCCATTTTTTCTTTGAAACTTTCTTCTGTTTCTTCTCCAAAGGTGACGACATCACCATTACTTAAAATGACTCTCACAGAAATAACATGATCCACCATTTTCCCGTAACGTAAGGAATGGGCGCCTGCAGAATTGTTGGCAGTCATACCACCGATAGTAGCTCTATTACCAGTAGAGGTGTCTGGACCAAGGCAGTAGCCTTTTGCTGCCAATTCTTTGTTTAACTGGTCCTGAACAACACCTGGTTGACAGAGTGCATAGCCTTCTTCGTAATTTATGTCGATTATCTTCTGCATGTACTTGGACGTGTCAATAATTATTCCAGAGCCAATGCAGCCGCCTGTAATTCCAGTTGCGGCACCACGACCAATAACAGGTGTCTTGTACTTGTAGGATATGGCAATGGTTTTAGAGATGTCTTCAGAATCGCGAGCAACAACTATGGCAGTAGGTATAATCTGGTAGAGAGAGGCGTCTATACTGTAAATTCTTTTAGAAATGTCATCGCTGTAGAATTCACCTTTCAGGGAGTGGCGCAGTTCTTCAAATAGGCCTTTCATTTATGTCTCTCGTATTAAAGTCTGGTTTTTCAGTCATATTATTATCCTTAAAATCAGAATACATTACAATACGCCTTATGAATAAGCTGCGAACTTGTCAGTGTACCAATAATGAAATTAAATGTAACATAGTACACTTGTGAAAGACTCTTTATTCTAAAGTTGGAATTACTGGATACACCACTATTTTAACAGATAGCTTTCTTTGTTAAGTAATTTAAGGATTTTAACTTTGAGATACGAAGGGTATGCATTCAATGATGTTTTTGATGGCGGTAAGGCAAGTGGAAGCATCAATATTAGTTGTGAAGGTATTCAATTTTACAATGATCAAGGAGAGTGCCATCTACCTTTAGCAGGATTGAAACTGGAAGTTGGAGGGGCCTCAAATAGAATAGTTTTTATGAGCCATCCATCTGTTGAAGGTTGGAAATTTTACACTTCAGACAAGAGTATTTTACAAGATCAGATAATTCAGCAGAATGCCCATCTTAGGAACCAGGTTCAAGGGCTAAAGAAAAAGAAGCATCTTGGAATAATTATCACTCTTTTGGTTTTAGGACTATTTGTTGGAAGTATGGGCTTTCTTTGGCTCTTGAAGGATTCGATGGTTCATGCTGCAGCTGAACAGATTCCTGTAGAGTGGGAGCAAAAGCTGGGTGATACCGCTTTTGAACAGTTTACTGCAGGTAAAAGGCTTTTGACCGATGAAGGGCTTCACAAGCAGCTTGAGGAATTATTGCGACCACTGCGCGCTGTTGCAGATAATGAAAGATTTAACTACAAGTTTCACATAATTGAAGATTCGACTTTGAATGCGGCCGCATTTCCAGGTGGAAATATGATTATACACACTGGTTTAATTACGACTTTGGAAACACCAGAGCAACTTCTTGGAGTTCTTGGACACGAGATGGCCCATGTTAATTTAAGGCACAGTATGAGAGCCCTTATCAATACTGCAGGGGTGTACATCGTTGCGGATGCAATGGTAGGAGGAATCGGTGCATTGAGTGCGGTAATATTAAATGGTGGTTCTCAGTTGTTGACCTTAAAGAATTCTCGAGTTCATGAAAAAGAAGCAGACGAAGTCAGTTGGGAATACCTTGTAGATGCAGGTATTGATCCACGTGGTTTGATAGGCTCGTTTGAAATTATGGAAAAGTCTACACCTGAACTAGCTAAAGAGCATGCAGAGATTCTTGATTTTGTTAGTACTCACCCGGCACTTTCCGCACGAATAACTTATTTACAGGAAAAGTGGGATTTGCTTTCGGATAAAGAAAGGTTTAAACCAGTAGAATTTGATTATAAAAAGTTTCAAAAGGACATACGGGCAAATCTTGAGGAGAGGCCTGTGTCCGAGGAAGAACCCCAGAAAGGGAATGGCAAAGAGGAAGGAAATGAAAACTGAGATATTGGGTAAACCGGCATTTGCTTATGTTAATGTCGATTTAGAACCTGGCGAAAGTATTGTTGCAGAGTCAGATGCCATGGCATCTATGTCATCGGCCTTAGATATGAAAGCTGGCTTTAATGGTGGTTTTTTCAGTGGGTTGGCAAAGAAGTTTCTCGGTGGAGAGAGTCTCTTTGTTAATACTTTTATTAATAATACCAATGAGACTCAAAGGGTCTCTGTGGTTCAAGCCACACCTGGAGATACAGTTGAGATAGACTTGGATGGTGGCAGCTTTTGTTTACAGCCTGGTGCTTATATCGCATCTACACCAGATTTGAAGCTCGGACTTAAGTGGGCTGGTTTCGCTTCCTTTATTGGTCGTGAAGGTCTTTTTAAACTTCAAGTAAGTGGCACAGGTAAGCTTTGGTATGGTGCTTATGGAGGTTTAATTGAGCGTGAAGTAGATGGTGAATTTATCGTTGATACAAGTCACCTGGTTGCTTATGAACCACAGCTTAAGCTTAAAACTCAGTTGGCGGGTGGTATCTTTTCAAGCTTTTTTGGAGGAGAAGGTCTAGTTACTCGAGTAGAAGGTAAAGGCCGCATCATTGTTCAAACCCGCAGTATGTCTGGTCTTGCGAGCTGGACAAATAGCTACATTTAGGAACTGAATTATGGAAGTAGAAATTTTACATGGCCCTGGTAGTTCGGCTGCAAGAGTAGCTCTTGGAAGTGGCGAAACTTTGACTTCTGAAGGTGGCGCGATGGTTTCCATGAGTGGTGATATGAGAATCACTACAACGACGATGAAAAGAAATCAGGGCGGCATTTTAAAAGCTATGAAGCGTATGCTTTCAGGTGAAAGCTTTTTCTTGAATCATTTTTCTCCAGGTTATGACGGCGGAGAAGTTATACTGGCAACGACTTTACCGGGAGATATGATGACTTATGAACTGGATAATGAAAGTTTAATCGTTCAAGGTGGTTCATTTGTTGCCTGTGAAGAGCATATAGATGTTGACATGAGTTGGCAGGGCTTTAAAAGCATTTTAGCAGACGATTCGATGTTCTGGTTAAATTTGAAAGGTTCAGGCAAGACAATCATAAATTCATTTGGAGCGATTTACCCAGTTGAAGTAGACGGCGAATATATTGTTGATACAGGTCACATTGTCGCTTTTAATGAAACTTTAAATTTTGAACTGACTAAGGCCGGAGGCAGCTGGATTACAGCGATCATGGGTGGGGAAGGTTTAGTTTGTCGTTTCAAGGGGCAGGGGACTGTTTGGTGTCAGTCGCATAATGCCAATGGTTTTGGATCATCACTTGGTTCTATGCTTAAGCCAAGGTAAGGAGTTTAAAAATGAGTATGACTGAAGAAAAATCACAATTTGATTACCGTTTTGACTGTAAGCCGGACTATGCCTTTTTGACTGTAAATATTCCACAGGGTGAGACTTTGAAAGTTGAAGCTTCTTCCATGGCTACCATGGATACGACGATAAATATGAAGTCTAAGATGAAAGGCGGCTTTGGTCGTTTATTTACTGGTGAATCTTTATTTATTAATGAATTTACAGCCGAGCATGGAGCTGGAGAAATTCAGATTGCTCCTGGGGCTCCTGGCGACATGGAGCATGTTTATCTTGATAATGAAACAATTTATCTGCAAAACTCTGCCTATGTAGCGTCTACTTTGGGAATTGAAATAGAGACAAAGTGGCAAGGCTTGATGAAAGGCTTCTTTTCTAATGAGGGATTGTTTTTGATCAAGTGTTCTGGACAGGGCGACCTTTGGTTTAATACATATGGCGGTTTGATCGCTATAGATGTTGATGGCTCTTACGTAGTCGATAATGGTCATATAGTGGCCTTTACGGAAGGCCTCGATTATAATATCGAGTCTATAGGCGGTATGAAGTCGCTATTTTTCTCTGGAGAAGGTCTTGTTTGCCGCTTTCAAGGTAAAGGTAAAGTCTGGGTGCAAACCAGGCAGGTGTCGCCATTCTTATGGTGGGTTTATCCTTTCCGACCTGTAAAACAGGATAACGGTTAAAGTTTTAGGCTGAAGGAAACTTCAGCCTTCTTTTTTATCGCAGCTTTTGAAGGTGTCAAGGAAGAGTTCATGAGCATTGTGTGGTTATCTCCTTTATCATAGAGGATAAAAATATTTGATTGGTTTGATGCAGCTTCTTCAAAGTAATTTTTTGGTCGCGTTCCCTGAAGGGGCGTTAGGCAAAATTTCTTTAAAATAAAAGAATCCATAAGAATTATTTATTAACAACAATAAATAGGATCTCTTATGAACTCAAAACTTTGCCTAAATTAGAGCATCTGTCTGGAATCTTGCAGCCTTGATAATATTACCGCTTTATTCAAGGATCTTTTATCACTAATTCTCGAAGATATTTTTTGCCTTATCCTATTAGAGTTTGGAGAAATCTATAAAAACGATATCACTTGTGATTGTTCGGTTAACAATCGCTTGAAGTGGAGTCATAAAGTTGGAAAAAAGAGTAATATAAAAACCCAATGGGGTGATGTAAAAATACCTCAACTATTGACTCAATGCACAACTTGTGAGCAAAAGAAGTCTATAGCACGCAGCTTACTGGGTATGAAGCCTAGAACTCAAATAGGTCAAAACCTCAAAGAAACCGTTTCCTTATTCAATGCTTTGATGCCTTAAAGATTCTGTGCGAAAGTCTTAAAGTTTACAGGGATTAAAATGAGTCAGACACAAGCTTGGCGTTGCACCCAGGAAGTCGGAAATTCTCTTAAGTTTGACTTAGATCAAGATGCCTGTAAATCAGGTATGGCTGATGGTACAGGAATTGGAATTCAAGGTATCAAAAAAAGAGGTAGAGAACTAAAGGTTTTTTACTCAAAATAAACCTAATGGGAAACTGCATACTGAAGTTTGACAGTTCATTATCGAGCTTAAAAAACTAGTAGGCGCCACCTTATTCAGGCAGAAAAAGTGACCCA
>JAKVBD010000219.1 GCA_022446985.1 Lentisphaerales bacterium | reverse complement strand
CTGAGTTCTTCTCATTTTCACGGCACTCTACAGAGTAAAGCTGCACCCGGTCATTGGTTTGTTCTTTCAACCAATTATCTACATAGTCAAAAATGTACTTAGCCGAACCTTCCATACCGATATTTGGCATAACGCGCAATTTGCAAAGGCCACGACGATCCATTTCTTCAAAGAATTCCATTTCAGGGTCATCTTCATTGATGAGAAGTGTGTGATCAAAAAGGTCTTCTAACCAGGCTTTAATCTGCTTCAAACCGCCAAAATCCATGACCCACATTTTGTCATCCAATTCTTTACACTGAAACTCTAAATGAACAGAACGATCATAACCATGAACAAAAGCACAGTCGCCGTCATCACGCCATTGGCGGTGGGCACAAGGTAAGTATTGGAAGCATTTAGTTGAGCGAAACATAGTATCCCTGATAATTGATTTTTTTACCATTAGTTCAACTATGCGCCCGATCAATAGCTACGCCTCGCATCGACCCCGATTTGTTTAAATCTTAACCAATTCGCTGTCAGATCTGATTATTTCTTGCAATATGTGAAACATAAATTATTTGGAGATGTCCCTATTTAGAGGATATAGTTGTTGAAGATAAGTAGAGGTGTAAGAGATAATGAATAATAAACATGCAATAGCCGGGCTGTGGAGCCTGTCAATTATTGCTGCTTTATTTATTGGCTCATCCATGCAGACTTTAGAAACCACAACTCAAAGCTCACAAGCTCTCCAGATTAACCCCGCGAAAAATACCGATTGTAACTCATGTGAAACAGCCCTGAGCTCATCACATAAACTGAACTCTACAATAACTAAACCTTCTCAAGACACAAAAAACATCAGTCATAGCGTCATCCTGGGCGATCTTGCAGAAGAACTCGAAATTACTGTTTCTAAGGATTCTTACAACATCTACGATAAGTACAAAGGCATAGCCAAAAGCTGGGATAAAATAAAGCTACTCTCAGAAAACGAACTCTACGCTCTTTACGATTTAATCAAAGAGAATAGTGAGAACGGTGTAAATCGAAACATTGCAAATATGATTTACACTCGCCTTGCAGATATCAATCCTGTAAAAGCACTTGACCATATCTATGATAACAAAAAGCATCACGCTATGTATGGCGTCATGAATCACTGGTGTAAAAAAGACCCTTTTGCCGCTTTTAAATGGACTATAAATAACGAAGAACAAATCCCCTCAAATTATAATTTTGAACACATTATCTTTAAAAATATGGCACAAATGGATGCTGGTAAAGCTATCGAAAGCCTTGAATCGTTGGACTCTGCCAAACGCTATAATGCCCTGAATGGGATTCTCAAAACAGTAGATTCATCCGAAGAGTACAAAACTATAGCCTCCATTATCAGCCTTAAAGATGGCTGTGACCGGCAGGTAGAAGCCGTCTTTTACAATTGGGCTCTTAAAGATCCTCAAGAAGCCCTCGCCTGGCTTGGAAATATCGATGATGACAAACAACGCTGTAAAGCTGAAAAGAAAATCAAGCAGGGATGGATGAGGAGTAATCCGGCTGTTGCCTCAAAATGGATTATGGCAAACTCTACCGATAAACTCAAAGCTATGCAAGAAGTCATTCATGGTTGGGGCTGGAAAGACGGCAAAAAAGCCTTTGAATTTGTCGATAATCAAAAAATAGATGACAAAGACAAAGCTTACGATGCTTTAGTCTCCCGCTACTCCTGGAATGATTCAGACATCGCGATAAAAGCTCTCGACAAAATCTGCGATGAAGAAAAACGCAAACAGGCCGTCTATAAAGTTTACCGTAGTCTTAAGCACCGTAAACAGGCCAAAGCTGAAGAATTTATCAACAGTCGCACAGAGCTCACTGCTACAGAAAAAGAAGAATTCATAAATAAAAGGCGATAAAAATTCCCTCCTTGAGGCTTGATCAAAAGAACTAAAAGTTAACCTTTTTTCACAATGTCCCGTTAGGATTTATATTTCCTGGAAGTAAACAAACGTGTTTAAATTATACGTGTGTATTTACCATGAAAAAAATAATAGTGTCTGCCCTTCTGTGTACCTGCCTGGGGTTCTCCTCCGAAAAGCCAAATATAGTCATGATTGTTCTTGATGACCTCAACGACTTTGTTGGCGTTATGGGAGGACATCCTCAAGCCCAAACCCCAAACATTGACCGTCTTGCCAGACAAGGCATTTTGTTTAAAAATGCTCACAGTAATGCCCCCGTCTGCTCTCCCTCAAGAGCTAGTTTTTTGACTGGTATTGCCCCGTATTCATCCAAAAACTACGGTTTCAAGAATTGGTTAAATAATCCTGTTTTAATGAATTCCAAAACCATTCCCGAGTACGCCCGAGAAAATGGCTATGAAGCTTACCAAACCGGTAAAATCACTCATAATCTAAAAAAAGGCATGTGGACTCAAAAGGGCATTAAAAATGACTATGGCCCATTTCCATACAATGGCAAAAAAACCTGTATTCACCCAAACGCCCCTAAGGCTATGGAAGTTCTCGGGGCCATCGACTCGACATTCCAACCATTAACCGATATTCCAACTGTTAACGACTACACCGGTTGGGTCAATCATAGTTGGAGTCAAGGCATAAGTCCATTCAGATACATTAATGATGATGACCGCGACAAAATGACGGACGAAAAAAGTCTCGACTTCTTTAGAGATAAAATGAAGAAGCTTGAGAAAAACAATAATGCCAAGCCATTTTTCTTTGCTGTTGGTATCGTTAGACCACATACGCCTCTTGTTGTCCCACAAAAATACTACGATAAGTTCCCCATAGACTCCATCGAACTCAACATCAAAAAAGGCGATAAAGAGGACTGCAAAGATGGTGGTGGTGGCCGTGGTAGAGAAGCCATGGATGCTTTAATTGGTGACTCAGACAAACCTGAATTCATGCTCAAAAAATACCTCCAGGCCTACCTCGCCTCGGTAGCCTTTGCCGATGAGATAGTTGGAGGAGTAGTCGATACCATTGAGCAAAGCCGCTTCAACGAAAACACCATCATTATACTCTTCAGTGATCACGGTTACCAACTGGGAGAAAAGGACTCTCTTTGGAAATACACTCTCTGGGAAGATACAACTCGTGTTCCACTCATCATCAAGCACCCAAAGTATACTCAAAATGCCGGTAAAACTGTCAATCACCCAGTAAGTCTGATCGACATCTTTCCGACAATCAAAGACGCCTGTAAAATGACTGGCGACACTAAAATAAATGCAAATGGTGTAAACCTCGACGGCCATAGCTTAATGCCATTTGTTGCCAACCCGGAAAATGGTAAATGGACGGGCCCGGATATAGCTCTGACAACTCTCGACAGTTACAAATCGAAAAGACCTCGGGATCAGCATGTCGCCGCTCGTTCCAAAGATTTCCGCTACATTCGTTATGCCGATGGTGGCGAAGAGCTATACGATCATCGAAAAGACCCAAATGAATGGAATAACCAGGCGACCAACCCAGAATACTCTGAAATTAAAAAACAACTTCAAAAGCAACTCAATGATCTTCTGAGTAAGGCTCAAAACCCTAAAGCCATAGAGACTAAGAAGACTCCCGAAGCAAGTGCCAGTAACTGGAAAGACGCGTATTTTAAAAAGTACCCTGAAGCAGATACCAACAAAGATGGTGAACTAAGCTGGCCGGAATTTCACCAACATAAAAAAACCGTAAATAAAGGATAATAAAATGAAAAAACTAATCTTCCTTCTGGTATGCTCCACTGCCATTCTAACAGCAAATGCCAACGAAGAATGGAAAGCCAAATATTTCGAGTTTTTCCCTGAGGCTGACACAAATAAAGATGGTGAACTAAGCTGGCCGGAGTTCAAAGCCCATAAAGCTATGTTCGATGACTACTACAAAAAGAACCCAGATGCCGATACCAACAAAGATGGCAAGATGAACTTCAAAGAATTCAAAGCTCACAAAAAAGCCAATAAATAAAGTTTTACCGGGCGGCCTGATCAATCTCCAAAGCTAAGCAATAGCTCTCTTCCTCTTAAGGCAGGCCCGGTAATTTCAAAGAATTTTACTGCTCAGGATCCCAAAATGTGTCGTCCCAATTATTTTTTGACAGTAAAAAGGCTCCAGTTCTGGCAACTCCATGACCATCAAGGTAAGTCACATTTGCTTTCGAGTTGTGTCTGGCAATTTTCCCGGCTCCAGGTTCATCAAAAATACTATACTGCTTCATATGATCATGGGTAACACTTCGCCAATGTAAGTATGAATCTATAAGAAGGGCAGTTTCAGATGCTGTTGCTGCGGACAAAGGCTTTTGATCAGCTTCCCAATTTTCCCGGTAATACGAGAGTTCATCGCTATGGTACTATTTCTATCATTCTCAAGCGGCATACCATCCGGGCATTCATTAACTGGTGACGCTCCTCCTGAAATATCTCCTTCTGGTAAATAAAAAGGGATAAAACTATCAAACCATTTAACTCCACTTCCAGCCAAATCATCGATTGGTCCATACCTATCAGACTCCACCATGTAAGCATGTGTCGCCTTTGCTATTTGCTGAGAATTACTAAGACAAACTGCCTGACGGGCAACTGATCTAGCCTTAGCCAATGAAGGGACGAGTATACTGACAAGTAAACCGATTATCGCAAGAACAACAAGGAACTCCAGAAGAGTAAATTTCTTATCCATTTTCACACACACTTAGTTTGGTTTTATTAGAACACCTGAAAGTTTTTTTAGTGTAATCTTAAATCATACACATTGCTATATAGCTCTCATTCATAAAATATTACTCTTGTTCAATCAGGGAAATACCGCATCTCAAATTTATATATAAAATTCTCAAAAAAGATATTTTCACCTAAAAACCCTCATCATTCCACACCTAAATATATCACTGTCACTTTCATAAAACACTTCGATTGT
>JAKVBD010000218.1 GCA_022446985.1 Lentisphaerales bacterium | reverse complement strand
AACTGGCAGGGCAATCTGCGGTTGGTACTTCTGTACCATTTTCAGTAAATCCAAGGTAGCCATTTAGCGGCCGCTGTTTAACGGTGACTTTGTAGTCGTTGCTGTGGCCTGACTTACCCAGCCAAAAGCGACCGGTATTATTGTCAGAACCCCAAAACTTTGCATAAGGGAAATAATCATTGTTATTATCAAAAAACATGTATGTTGCCTGACCAATTTGTTTCTGATTATTAAGACAAACGGCGATACGAGTTTTAAGCCTGGCTTCTTGAAGAGAGGGTAGAAGCAATGACATGAGTATGCCGATGATAGCAATGACGACTAATAATTCGATTAAGGTGAAGTTTGAGCGCTTCATAATTGTTTCCTTTGTTACCACACTAACAATGGCTTACGCAGGCAGTAATACTTTGATTAACAGCAGTTTAATATTTTTTGAAATAAAAATGGCAACCCAGGAGTAAAGGGCTGCCATTTTCAGTGTGTGTGTTTGTATGGAAAATGAAATGTGTCAAAATCATTTCATGTGTAATTTTGGTATACGCGGTTTTTTAAAGGGCATTAACAGTTTTATCTAAAAAAATAAAAGTTTTAGGTATGTGCTAACTGGTTGAAACATCTAAAGCTTTTAAGACAGAAGAGACTATTGTAGAAATATTGTTATTGTGAGCTTTTGGACATGAAGCTTGCTGTGAAATTTGTACAATGTAAAATAAAATAAGGCTTATGGAAGAGGATAAATATTTAACCAGGCAGACATTGCTACAGCGTGCTCAGCAGCAGGACGAAAAGGCCTGGGAAGAATTCATTGTTTTCTATAAAGATTTTATTTGTCATATCCTGCATAAAATGAATATCCAGTCAATTGATTTTGATGACCTTGTGCAAGATGTCCTCTTTAAACTCTGGAAAGGCTTGGGTTCTTATGATAAAGACAAAAGTAAATTTCGCACCTGGTTGAGCCATGTAACGCGAAATACTGTACTGAGTTATTTTCGTTCAAAAAAAAGGCGTCCACAAGGTGTTGATCTGGAGTCTGAAGAATCGGCCGTCAATAAGTACTTTAGCGAATTGACCGATAATCAACTTGAAGAAATGTTTGAGAAAGAGTGGCAGGCTTATATTTGTTCAATTGCTTTCGAAAATATCAAACAACTTTTTTCTGGACGGGCGATAGAAGCCTTTTCGATGACTCAAAAAGAAATTCCCAGTGATGAAATCTGCCAGAAATTGGGAATCAAAAAAGATTCATTATACGTTCTGGTCTCCAGAGTGAAGTCGAAGTATGTCAATGAGATTCGCCGTCTTATCCGTGAAATGGAATTTTAGAAGATGGACGATTTTAAAGACTCTCTGAAGTATGAGTTTACCGATCTGTACAAGGAGGCTGTTGCCTCGCAAGCAGACGACTCAGAGTCGCCTATTTATGATTCTCTAGAAATGATCGTTGACAATTACCTTGACTTTGAAGAGATTGGCCGCGGCGGTATGAAGCATATCTTTAAAGTTCTTGATAAACGCCTTAACCGTTATGTGGCTTTAGCAAAATTACCTAGAGAAGTTCCAAAAGCATTTTATGATTCCTTTATTCGGGAAGCCCGTATAACAGCACTTCTTGAGCATCCGAACATTATTTCCATTCACGACATAGGAATAAGTGACGATCAGACTCCTTTTTTTACAATGGAATTGAAAGTTGGAGAAAACCTTGGGGCGATCATCAAGAAGGCTGCGAAAGACAATTTTAAAGCAGGTGTGTCACAGCAGGAAATTCTGCAATCTTTTATAAAAGTCTGTGACGCCATTTCTTATGCCCATTCTAAAGATGTTTTACACCTTGATTTAAAGCCGGATAATATCCAGCTTGGAGGCTTTGGTGAGGTCGTTGATTGTGATTGGGGACTTGGTAAGATTATTGGTGATGAAGACAATGTTGAGCTCGATCAAGCTCTGTTTAATGCCGATTTACTAAATGGCATGACCCTGGCTGACGAAATAAAAGGCACCCCCGGTTATATGGCTCCAGAACAAATCGAAAGTGGCGGTGAAAAGTCGAAGTTAACAGACGTTTATTCTCTCGGAGCTGTTTTATACACGATCCTTACTGGTAAGTCACCATTTCGAGGCGAAGTCGAGACCATTATTCGAAAGACCTGTGAAGGGAAATTGGTGCCGCCTTGCCAAAGAGAGCTGGCTTGGGAGGTTCCCAGCGGCTTAAATGCGGTAGTTATGAAAGCTATGTCTCTTAAGGCCGAAGACCGTTATCAATCGGTAGAAAAATTAAAAGAAGAAGTTGCCAACTTTCTGAGTGGAAGAACAACAGTAGCTGAAAATGCCGGGCCGGTAAAAGAGGCGTTGTTTTTTTATAAACGAAATAAAGTGCTTTGTAATACCGCCATGTTTTTTTTGCTGACTCTATTCATCGTAGGTGGTGGCTTTTTAGTGAAGCTGAATAGCAGCAATATAGCGCTTCGAGAGGAGCGTGACCGGGCTGAGAAAAACCAGCTAAAAGCCGATGAAGAAAAGGTCCGGGCCGAGTTGATGCACACTCAAGCAGAGCTCCAAAGAAAGCGGGCCGATGAAGAAATGTACCGGGCGGAAGACATTACCAAAAAAGTTCATCAGAACAAAAGGCTTTTGGCCGCTTTAATGAAAGATCCGAATATCCGTCAGATCATTATGAATACTGATAATGTCGCTCATTATGAGCCGATTTCAGCTCTGAAGAAAGCTATGATTTTACTCAATGATATAGATGAAGTAAACCAGGCATATATGTGGAGTGAGATGCAAAAAGGTTATGTGCATTTGTTGCGTCAGGAGTTACAGAGCGCCAATCAGCAATTTGCCATAAATTCTATCAATGCTCAAGATTTATTTTCTATCAGTCGTAAGTATGAAAAGTATGCTCGCTCTGGGCAGCTTTTACCAGGAGATATACTTGGTGAGTTCTTAGTTGAACTCATGCGAGCACCCTACACTTTCAGACGCGGTTGTTGTGTGCAGATTTTGCGTTACGATGCTGAAAAAAGGCAGTCGCCGGTAGAGCATTCTAAGGCAGTTTTTGCTTTTTTGAAACGAATAAACTTAAGGTGGAAAAATCAGCAGATTCACTATGATCCTGTTAAGCGAAAATTGAGCTTACATGGTAAACATTTACATAAACTTAGCCATGAAGTTGGGACTTTTGTACCCTGGGGAGACAACAAAAATTATCGTACTTCTATTCTTTATGGTCTAAAGTTGCAGGAATTGGATGTCAGTGGGACATCGATTAAAGACTTTAATGAATTGCTGGGCCTGAAGATCAAAAAACTGGATATTCGGCATACCAACATTAGCGACCTTTCAGCGGTAGTTAAAGCAAAAACTCTAGAGGCGCTCGTAGTCCATAAGGGGCAGTTTACTAAAGAGCAGTTGTCAGTGTTACCTAAGCAGCTGAAACTGACGATTAAGTAAGATCAATCTTTTCGTATATTGCAAATATTTGACATATATGATATTTGTTTTCAAAACAGACAGGTCACACATGAAATTTTTATATCTTTTCCTTATTTTGTTTTCCTTATCTATTCATGCTCAGACAATTGAAGAACTTGATCCAAATATGACTCTGGAGAAAGCGGATTCAAATGGCATTGCCTGGTTCAATCCCGGTTTGGCGCCTTTCACTTTAACTGGCTTTGAGTGGATAAAGCAGGATAAGGTTTATAGGCGGTTGCCGCTTAAACCTGAGTGGCCTCTTCGCAAGCCGGTAAATAATCTGGCGAAGAATACCGCCGGTGGGCAGATTCATTTTCAGACAGACAGTCCAAAGATTCTAGTTAAAGTGGAGTTGACCAGAGCTTCAGGCATGTACCATATGCCGGCGACCGGTCAAAGTGGTTTTGACCTTTACCTCGGTGAGCCGGGAAAAAAGAAGTATATAAGCACAGCTAGATTTGCAGCCGGGAAAGCTTCATATGAGGTCGAGCTTTTAAAAGGCACAGGTAAGCGAAACCGTCATGTCACTTTAAATTTTCCTCTTTACAATGGCGTAAAATCAGTTGAGGTCGGTCTTGTCGCCGGCAGCACAGTTAAGAAAGCGGCATCATTTGTGTTACCCGGGCCGATAGTCGTTTACGGAACATCAATCACTCAAGGTGGATGTGCCAGTCGTCCGGGAATGGCCTACCCGAATATTCTAAGTCGACGCCTAAATGCAGAATTTGTTAATCTTGGTTTTTCGGGTAATGGCAAAGGCGAACCGGCTCTGGCTCATTTGATCAATCAAATTGAAGATAAACAACTGCTGATTTTAGATTATGAGGCCAATGTCAACGATAAAATTAAACTGACCCTTGAGAACTTTATCGATATCGTTCGCAGTAAAAATAAGACCTTACCGATACTGGTTATTTCAAAGATTCGCTACGCAGCAGAAATTTACAGCGAAACTTCCCTAAACCGTCAGAAAGGTGTTGCAGCTTTTCAAAAAGAACTGGTTGAAAAGAAAATGGCAGCTGGCGATAACAATATCTATTATCTGAATGGCGGTGAACTTTTAGGCGAAAATGCCGATGAATGTACTGTCGATGGAGTGCACCCAACAGACCTGGGCTTCATGAAAATGGCTAATGGCATTGAGCCAATGGTCAGGAAAATCTTAAATGTAAAGTAACTTAATATTCGCAGAGAGCGGTCCAATATTTTTTACCGTCGGTATGTTTTAATCGGCGAAGATGTTGAAATTAACCAATAGTTTCTCTCTTAATTTTTTGTACATTGGAAATACTTTTTCAATGCAGTACTGGTCTATGAGAAACACTCAATAGAAAATAGACGGGTGTGTTTTGATTGGAAAAACCAAGCAGGAAAACGAGCGTTATTATCAATACGTAGAACCTCTGTATCAAAAAATTGCTGCTGGTCTTCAAAAGAAAAGAGTAATATTTTTGAAGAGTGGATAATCCACGTCCTATGGGCATAGATCTTTATTCTATAATAGCTGTTAAGCTTCAATTGCTTTTGGAGTAAGTCTATTCAAATAACAGTGTGGACCTTATGAAACAGAGAAAATTTACTCTCATTGAGTGTGTGCCCAGACTAATGCGTCAGGAGCTAGCCGGGTGAAATGTCCCGGTCATACCAATTTCCCATTTCGGGTA
>JAKVBD010000217.1 GCA_022446985.1 Lentisphaerales bacterium | reverse complement strand
TATACCAACGGCCTTTATGTCGGGGCCAAATGGAAAAGTCAGATCTTTACATCCAAAGATGGCGTAAAGTGGGAAAAGTCTGCCAATCTGGATGGCGCAGTGACAACCATCGGTTCCGGCGAATTATAGAACTTAAAAAATCTCCGCCAAAACACACACACACGTATAAACCCCGAAGACCACACTCTTCGGGGTTTATTTTTTAGTCATTTAAACGCAATCCTCTCATTGGAGATTTACGTAATTTGCCATTAAAATATAATTATAATCACAAACATCCCTTAGGAATCAGTTTTGTTTTCCCTCTGTGCCCCCAGTGTCCTCTGTGGTTCAATAGTATTCTTCGCCCAAAACGGCTCCCTGTATGTTTTCTACCACCGAGATCCCTGAGAACACGGAGTTTTTAGAGTCCCCTCGTCATGTGTAGCAATTACATTTTGAGCAAAATTCATTAAAAGACCATCAAAGCCCCTTTTAGAATGATCTTTATTTGTGCTTAGGGATTCTTAGAGTTGGTACGAATAAGAGTTTTATGGGATCTACTCATCCAAAATATACTTACCTGTCTTGGTATCATTGCGGAAGTTCTTAGAGTAAATAGCATGACCATCCAGAAAGCCAACATTTGTTCCTCCAAAATGACGTTTACGCCAATTGTACTTGGAATCAGTAGTTCCAAAACTCCAAGTACCTTCGATATACTCTTCTGTTCCTTCATTTGGAGGGTTAGCCCCATAACCAGGGTGAAAACGGCTGCCGCCGCCATCAACTAATAGTGCCAAGCGTGAAGGCTCGTTAAATGCATGAATTTGATTCCATTCATCCTCATTGGCAATTCTGATATTCTGACCGATTGTCTGCCTTAGACTATCTCCACCTCTGTACAGAGAATCACTTTGTGACAAAGAGGGACAAAAAAATACACTAGACTGGCCTACATCAGCGACATAACCGTAATTCTTATTTTCATTGCCGGCAAAGTGACCGACTAATACACTATCACCATAATAGGCTGCATTTGTACCATTAATTCTATTGTCCCATCTTGAAGGAGCCATGACACCATCCCAGCCATCCGCATAAATGGTAACTGCAGCATAAATTTGCTTCATATTGCTCTTACACAGTGCGATTTTTGTCTTTTCTCTAGCCTCACTTAATGAGGGCATAAGTATTGAAACCAATATTCCTAAAATCGAAATAACAACCAAAAGCTCTATGAGAGTGAATTTTTTCATAAATGTGAATGACCTCAGTACCTGCATCAATAATAAATACTTTGAGTAGACCAAAAGAAAGTTTTTCTTTGATAAAGGCAGAAGTTTAAGAACGCTTCAATCACTCGACAAGAATATACTTACCTGTTCTTGTATCATTTCGGAAATTCCTTGAAAACACTACATGACCATCCACAAAGCTTACGTTTGTCCCGCCCAGATGCCTCTTGCGCCAATTGTAGTTTGATGTCGTAGTTCCAAAGCTCCAGACTCCATTCACGAACTCTTCTATTCCCTCGTTTGGAGGGTTTGAAAACGACTTCCACCTCCATCAACAAGAAGAGCTAAGCGAAATGGCTCATCAAAAGTCTGTAAACGATTCCATATAGTGTCATTCGCTATCTTGTCATTTTGAGCAACAGTAGTTCGCAGATCGTTACCACTTGTGTAAAGGTCTGCGCTTTCAGGTATTTAAGGGCAACGAAAAACACTACTTTTACCAAGTTTTGCGACCATTTCATAGTTATTTTTTGTATTGCCTGCATACTGACCGACCAAAACACTGTCACTGTAATAGGCATTGTTTGAACCTGTAGGTAAACGACTATCCCAGCGTGAAGGTGCAGAGTCCTATTCCAATGGGTCGCATAAAGCGAAACTCCAGTATAAATCTGCGCCATATTACTCTGACATACTGCTATCTTTGTTCTATCGCGAGCACTTCTTAAGGAAGGTAAAAGGGAGACGAAAGATTACTTATCCAAAAATGGCAGTGGAAACCTCCTTTGAAGGAACGTGGACTTCTCGAGCCAGTTTCATCAATCCCTGAACGACTTCTGGGTATTTCGATGCAAGATTGCTAGATTCAGAAGGATCTTTGTCTAAATCATAGAGTTCCATCTGAGGCTTTTGGATTTCCCGTAGCAACAAACACGCTATCGCCATAAGTCAGGCAACACATTATTTTTAGAGTGACTAAATCCGTCTTTAACCGGGCCGCCTATGAAGACTTCGTCCAAGTCTTTGAGATTAGCCGATTTATAGATAGTCCCGAACTGACCCTCCAGTTTATGACCATCTTTTTCACCGTTAATGCCACCGACAGTTATGAAAAACTACTCGGCTGAACAGACTGGAAAGAATAAGAAAAGAATTAAAATACTTTTGATCATCTCACACCACATATATAATTAAAATCTTTACTCATTTTTGACAAAGAACTTATCATTCGCAACATCACGCTGAAGATTCCGAGAAAAAGCAACATGGCCATCTGTAAAGCCAATATTGCTTCCCTTGCGGTGGCGCTTCACCCAATTATAAGCTGAATTAATCGCACCGTATGTGTAATTTATATCTGCAGTTGGTGTCGGATCTTCATTGCCACGAGTCTCCTTAGAATAACCAGGATGGAATCTTGCCAAACGACTATCGACCCAGCCCACAAGTCTATCTGGATTAAGAACTTCTTGTTGAGTTATTAGGATAGAATACCCTTTATCCTCTGTCACTCCTTTAAAAGCTAAAGTATTAATAGCAATACGTGACTTAAACTTAGAAGTTTGAGTATCTTTATCTTTAGCTGAAGGGCAACGGAGAACGGAATTTTTGTCTGGTGTCCAACCTTCTATACCACTCCAAACGCTACCTTCAGGTTTAGGGTTGATGCCATATTTCCCTAGAAGATAGTAATCGCCATATCGGGCACTGGCAGAAGCAGTGGTAGTATTCGGGTAATCTGGAATGAATGAATGGTGCATAGCTGAAGGGACGATATAAGTGCGATTTTCGGTAGAATACTGAAAAGAGGCTTTAGTTATTTGTTTCATATTACTCATGCATACTGCTTGCATGGAGACTTCTTTTGCATTTCGAAGAGAAGGTAACAAAATAGTTATCAACACGCCCATAATGCTTATAACAACTATTAATTCTAAAAGGGTAAAAGCTTTCTTAGTCATGTAATCGTCTCTCCATAGTTTTATTATTAATAAAGCTTTAGAAAGAATCCCATGGCCAAGTGGGTATTTTTATAAAAGAAAAAGGGATAAGGCCGCTGAAAAGAAGGCTTCCCAGAGTTATTTTTATAACTCAGAGAGACTAAAGATTACTTATATCATTCCCTAACCTTCGTGCTCTTCGAGTCCTAGCCAAGGCTACCCTCTCTTGCTCCGCAATTCACCTTGTCTGTGGTAAATAATATTGATCTAAAACCACAAAGAGCTCCGAGTTCACGAAGAGAAGAATTGATTATCGAAATTTATGTAATATAGATTCTGAATTTTGGGATAACTGTGAAATGATTTCACTTTCTTACTGAACACTATCGCCAAGCGCACTGAATACTAACTACTCAAAATTCACTTTCTTACTTCCCTTGAATGATTTCTAAGGCCTCGCTATCGCCATTCTTTTTGGCATATTTTTTGAGGGTTTTTTGATGTATAGCACAGAATAAACTATACATATCTCTTATATTTTATTGCATGCATTAAATAATGGTGATAGATTACTTAATAATTCTTAAATAGGTGTGTATTATATGAAAAAGTATGAAATTGCTCAGTTTAACGAAACTGAGCCAACGAAGTGTCCTTGTGGGACTACCAGAAGAGCTTTTGCCGAACAGGGGTCAGTTGCCTCAATTCATATTGTCGAAATTTCCAAAGAAGCTAAAATTCACTATCACAAGAAAATGACTGAAATTTACCTCATTCTTGAAGGTGAAGGTTATCTCGAACTCGATGGCGAAAAAATTCATGTCAAACCGATGACAACAGTCAAGATCAAACCCGGTTGTCGGCACAGAGCTGTGGGAAATCTGAAAATTGTTAACATTCCCGTTCCGGCTTTTGATGAAGCTGACGAATTTTTTGACTAAACTCAGTCTAACATCCTCAAGCAGGCTATATTTTCGGGGAGCAACTCTTTTTGCTCCCCAGATAAATATCTATTCAGAAAGCGTTCTTATAAAAATGTCTCTATAGTGTACTTCTGCAGCTCACCCGTTGATTTAAGCACGACTTCCAGATGTAGTAGCTATTTTTTCGGAAAATCTAGCAGAAACCCCCACGACTTTTCCAGTAGATGTCTTCCACCTTGAATTTTTCCGACAGGAATTTGAACTTTTCAGTCATTTTGGTAAAAATTCACCCTTCGCTAAAAATAAGAGTGCGGGATTCTTAACTCCTTTTTTATGTACAAAAAAGATCATAAAAATTTATAGGAAACTGCAAATGGTAAAATTTATCCTCTCCCTACTCGCTTTAACCCTGGTGTCGTGTACTTCAACAAATGAAAGGACTCCCTTATTCAATGGCAAAGACCTAAGCGGTTGGCAAGGAGATGAAGAACTCTGGCAAGTTAAAGATGGAGTGATTGTCGGTTCAACTTTCGATAAAACGATTCCCAGCAATCGATTCTTATCTTGGGAAAGTGACGTCGAAAACTTTGAACTTACTTTTGAAGCGAAGGTTGAAGGCGAGAACAACTCTGGTGTCATGTACCGCTCACAGCCTCATGATAAAGAAAAGCTCAGGCTCAAAGGCAATCAGTGCGATATTCACCCTAAACCAGAATACTGCGCCATGCTTTACTCGGAAGCTACAGGAAGAAAAATTATCGCAGAACGTGGCACAAAAGTTAAAGTCCCGGCAGAAACTGGCGAGCCTCAAGTATTGTGGAAAAGTCCGGAAGTTTCTGCGGTCGATATTTCCAAATGGCAAACTTATAAAATCGTCGCACAGGGAAATAAACTGCAGCACTATGTAAATGGCGAACTGGCCATGGAACTAACTGACAACCATAAAGATATTGCACTCAGGGGCATTCTTGCCTTACAATTACATCGGGGGAAACCGATGAAGGCCTACTTTAAGAATATCTATCTTAAAAATCTTTAATTCTGAGTTATGTGTATGAAACTGATTTTAATTCTTTTAATCTTTTTATCTGCTCATATTTCGTGGGCTGATCAACCAAATGTTATCTTGATCATAGCCGATGACCTGGGTTACGGCGAAACTGGCGTTCAGGGGAACTCTGAAATTCCGACGCCAAATATTGATGC
>JAKVBD010000216.1 GCA_022446985.1 Lentisphaerales bacterium | reverse complement strand
ACTAAAAGAAAGCAGTAGTGCCGATGGCAAGTCTTTGCTTGACGATACCATCGTCATTATGGGCAGTGGTATGGCCGATGCCAATAGGCACCAAACTAAGTTAGCTCCAGTACTTATAGCTGGTGGCAACTACAAGCATGACGGTCACGTCAAATTTCCGGTAAATACACCACTTTGTAACCTCTTTATGAACGTCCTTGGCCAATTCGGCATCGAGGAAGAAAGCTTTGCAACCAGTACAGGAGTCTTAACATGGTAAAAATCTGCTGTATAATATTCCTCTTTATTTGTGGTTTAGATGCCGGAAACTTGCCTGCTGTTAATAATGACAAAGCTCAAAACTTCCTCAAAAAGTATTGTTTTGAATGTCATGGCGAAAAAAAAGTAAAGGGCAAAATCAACTTCAGTGAATTGACCTTTGAGAAACATTCACAGGATTGGACTGAGGCTTTACACCAGATAGAAGATGGTGAAATGCCTCCTGAAGATGAATTGCAGCCTTCAAAAGAAGAAAAGTTGCAGTTTACAGAGTGGATTAAAAGTGAACTTCTAAAGAACTTTAAGGAATCCAACAAAACTCAGCTGCGTCTGTTAAGTATTAATGAATACGCTGCTACGGTGCGAGATCTTTTTGGTTACGACAAAAATGATTTCGACCCTAGTAACAACCTTTTCAATAATGCCGAAGACCGTTACGACACCATTGCCAAAAAGCAAAATGTAACCTCATACACAATCGACAGTTACTTCAAAGTCGCCGATATACTGGTAAACCGTTATGTTCGTGACCAATGGCAAAAGCCCAAGCCTCACGTTTGGAATGTCACCAATGAATTCCTCAATGTTTATAAATGGAATGGCGACAAAAATGATGAGTACGTCTCCATCCGTTCAGCCCATGCCAGTAAATTAACAATCGGAAAAAACGGTAAAAAAGATCTAAATAAAGAAATCGCTTTAGCCGATATTCAAGAAGGGACATACAAGTTCACCGTTGACTTCTCCGGTCACAACCGTCAGGCAAAAGTTAACCATCCAATGTTTGCAAGAATTGATCATAATGCTGATCACGCTTTGATGTTTTATGCCATACCGCCACAGAAAAATTCTCATGCGGTCGGTCGTGAGAAGTTGGGAGCCTACAAATTAACTGAACCGCTGATGGTTGAGGATGGAAAAAGACGCACAGTTTCTTTCACATCTCACCTAGGAACAGGTTTTGTCCCTTACTACGCTTACTACAACGGAACAAAATCCGGTAAAGGCGAAACGAAAAGACTCAACGCGGCAAAGATTTCAACCAAAGCCGATGATTACCCTGGAACTCAAATCCGCCTCTACTCTGTAAAAATTGAAGGTCCGTTCTATAAGCAATGGCCGCCAAAATCTTTTGTTAAAACATTTGGATCAGAAGCTCCAGAAACTCTCAATAAAGATTACTTCCAAAATATCTTAAAGCCTTTTCTAACGGAGGCTTATAAACGCCCTATCGACAACAAAGAGCTAACGCCTTTCATGGAGCTTTTTGATGATAAGCTTGCTGCGACAAATGACTTTTGGACGGCGGCTCGTTTTGCCATGAAAGCAGTCCTTATCTCGCCTGATTTCCTATACATAAATGACCTGCGCAATAACACCGACAGTGAATTAACGTCAGAAGAGTTAGCTGCCAGACTTTCTTATTTCCTATGGGGTAGTTTAGCAGATGACAGCTTACTTGAAAGCGGTAAAAAAGGCGTCTTGAATGATGAAGAAATTATTGAGCTTCAGACTGAAAGATTACTGAGAGATCCTAAAAGTGAACAGTTCACCAAGCGCTTCCTCTATCAATGGCTTGAATTGGACAATATGAAAGAGCTCCCTCCAAGTGCCGATAAGTACAAGAAAACGTATTATCAGTCAGGGATTCAATTTCGAGTGAACCTCGAAACAGAGATGTTCTTTGACTACATTCTCGATAATAACCTGAAGATGGATCTGTTCCTGGATTCTGATTTCACTTTTCTGGATGATAAATTGGCGAGATTCTATGGCCTAAGTACTGAGATTTTTAAAGACCAGCTGAAACACCCTGAAACAAGCGCCGGTAGAGTTTTTTCTCTATCAAACGCCAACAAAGCTAATTTCAAAAAATACATCCTGCCTGAGAACTCTTCTCGTGGTGGACTATTGGGTCAGGCAACTGTTTTGATCGCCACTTCAAATGGCGTCGATACCAATCCGGTCAAGCGCGGCGTTTGGATTCTTGAAAACTTACTGCACATGCCTCCTCCACCAGCTCCGGAAGATGTCCCCGCTATTGAACAATCCGGAGAAAACAAAAGTAAATCTCTAATCGATCTTCTGGCATTCCACAGAGAAAATCAGGCCTGTGCCAAGTGTCACGACAAAATTGACCCCATGGGAGTGCCACTCGAAGGCTTCGACCCAATTGGCCGTCTGCGCAACAAGTATGAAAACAAAGCTGTTGTTGAAGCTGTTATGACTAAAAGTGATGGCCGCGTTATAGATGGCGTTCGCGGTGTGAAAGATTACCTACTGGAAAATAAAGAACACTTCTACGGCTGTCTTGCTAGAAAGCTCATGGAATTTGCCATTGGCCGCCAACTGGAATATTTCCATGAAGAAGAAATTGACCACATCGTCGAAAGAACCATCGCTAGGGGTGCGGGATTCAGAACATTAGTCAAAGAAGTGACTAAAAGCGAAATCTTCAGGAGCAGATAATGCGAAAGTTTACCCTGATAGAGCTCCTTATTGTCGTTGCCATATTAGGTATATTGGCAAGTATACTTCTTCCCAGTTTAAGTAAGGCGAGAGCAACAGCTATGATTACTGTTTGCATGAGCAATATGAAACAGATTGGCATTGCCACTCAGTCCTATATTAAGCAAAATAATGGCTTTTTCCCTACAGACTATAATCACTCCCGTACTTACACAGGTCCGAAAATATCCTGGGATGATAAGCTCAGCCCTTATGATGGACGCGAGCTGACTGAAAAACAAATCTTAAATCAAGATGGAACTCTCCAACAGTCCCCCTTATATGAATGCGCCGAGACGCCTTTTAGAGGTCAAAATAATATTATTCGTTCCTATTCTATGAGTGAAGGTAAAGAATCTGTCAGAAAAAATAATCGAAATAACCGAAAACTTTTAGGAGTGGCTAATATGAGCGGAAATTGGTCGATGCACCAAGCTAAGATTCCGCATCCGGCAGAAGGAATAACCCTCTTCGAATACAATGTCTCGGGCAATACCTTAGGCCGAAAATACAATAGCCTGAGAAACGTCGACCGGGTTAATGGTTATACCAATCCAGAGAGTGAATTTTGGACTCATAAGTTTGGGTTTATGAACTTCCTTTTTTCCGATTCATCTGTTCGTTATATGAGCCTTATGGCGACTTTTAAAGGAGTGCGCAGTCCCTGGGGTAGTGCAGATGAGTACGGTACGATGTGGGATTTGCGTTTTGATTAACTTATTGATCCTATTTTCTTCTAACTTCAATTTAGCCGTTGGCTATGAATGGTCTTTTTATATAAAAACCAAGGTATAGAACATGAAAAAGTCTTCGTTTACATTAATTGAAATGTTAGTCATTATAGCTATTATCGTCATTCTTATGACTATTCTTCTGCCAAGTCTGTCAGAATCCAGGAAAGTCTCCAAACGAGCTGTATGCATGAGTAATCTCAAACAGATCGGTATATCTACTCACCTCTACATAAAGGCAAATAACAGCTACTTCCCCAGAAGCTACAGATGGAATCAAGATGAAACGCCCATAAGTTGGGATGACCGCTTGAGCCCTTATGATGGACGCGATTGGAGTTATGATATCATAAAAAAGAACAATCCGAGAATTGAAGCACCTGTTTTTGTTTGTCCGGAAACCCCTTATGGCAATCCTAAGAGCAATGGCCGTATTCATCGCAGCTATGCGATGAGTGAGGGGGAAACATCGGCAGATCCAGGTAATGGCAACCATGTCAAAAGACTTGGGGTCATCAGTGCTAATTCCGGCTGGGCTCTCCAAGCCCAAAAAGTCCCAAGACCTTCTGAGGGGATTATCGTCTATGATTATAACGTCGAGGGCAACCACCTTGGCTCAAAAAACAATGCTGTTAAACGAGCCGGTGATCTCAAGGATTCAAACAAGACCGAAGCAAATTTCTGGTATCACAAATTTGGTTTTGCCAATTTCCTCTTTGCGGATGGAGGTGTGAGATACTTGAGTTTTGAAGCCACTTATAAAGGTCAAAGAAGTGCCTGGGGCAGCGCCAACCAAACAGGCACTATGTGGGATTGTCGCTTTGAATAATTGATTAGCGAATAATTTAACTTTCTGTCAAAATCTAAAAATCTGTAACAGTTTCACGCACTCGATACTTTAGTGATAAAAAATTAGAGGTCAGTGCGTGAAAAAATCTCTATTCACCTTAATAGAATTATTAATTATCATAGCAATTCTTGGCATATTGCTTACACTCTTAATGCCATCTTTAAGAAATTCCCGAACACAAGCCAGAGTCGCTGTTTGTGCCAGTAATATGAAGCAAATTGGGTTTGCGTTCATGAATTACACCAGCAGAAACAATGGTCAGATCCCTATCAACCTATCTCTTGGCAATGGCAATGAAATGACCTGGGATGATTATCTTGCTGAGTATGACGGTAGAGAGGTTCCCCAAAATAAATTAACCGGCTGGATACCACACGAATTCAACTTTGATCAATATATCTGCCCCGCAGATAAAAGTGAAGAGAGTAATCGCCACAAACGATCTTACGCCATTACTCTTGGTGCGGCAGATTCTACAAGAACTTCTAAAAGAGGTATTGCAGCTGCTACCGGCAGTGGCTGGAGCATGAACATCATGCGCATCAATTTTCCTCGCGATACTATTGCCATAGCCGAACGTCACGACAAATCCAATTCCCTGGGCTGCAATGGTGGGGCGGTCATCAGAAGCAGTGTGATGCAAAGTGAACGCATGACTGAAGACTTCTGGGGACACCGCATGTGGAAATCAAATTACCTGCTTGTTGATTCTTCGGTTCGCTACTTGTCTGCAGAATCTACTTTTAAAGGGGAGCGCAGTATATGGGGCAGCTCCAACCAAACGGATACTATGTGGGACAGCCGCCGCTAAGCATTTCAAAATCAAGACTTAAGCTTAAATTATTAAAAAATCATATTATGAAAAATAAATCTTTAATCTTTCTAATCACCCTCCTCTTTTCATTTAGCAGTATTGCAGAAGAAGGTAAACACTTATTCCTGCTCTCCGGACAATCAAACATGAAAAGATTTCAACATAGTCAATTTTTTGTACCGGCTATAGAAAAA
>JAKVBD010000215.1 GCA_022446985.1 Lentisphaerales bacterium | reverse complement strand
GATAAATTCAAAATCAAAAATGAGTGAGAGTTATTGGCAATCAAGATATTATAAAAATCCGGTCAGACACTAATTAAGAAACTGAAAGTGAAGCTGTCTTCAAATGAACTATTTTCAGGAACTACTTACGTTGATAACCCCTCAAAGGAAGTTTGAAACCAAAGTGCCACCATCAGTATGAAAGAGCTCATCTGTCTTCAGAAATAACCAAGGACAATATATTTACCATAAAAATGCCTCTTCTACTGAAGGGGCATTTTTGTAAACTGCCATAACAGCACCAATTAATTTGTCAAAAACAATTATTACACTTTTTTTCTTCACCTCAAGGCGTCATAGTAGGTATAGCAGCTTTGTTAGTACTTAGAAATGTTTGTGATTAAGGAGATTTTTAAATGAGATATTGGAAAATTGACAGAAGAACAGTTCTAAGAGGACTTGGTGGTGCGTGCTTGAGCTTACCGATGCTCGATGTCATGGGCGCTGAAAGTAGTAAATTCAAAGCTCCAAAAAGATTCGTAACCATGTTCATGCCAAATGGAGTTTATCCTGATAACTGGAATGTCAAAGGCGCTGGAATGAACTTTGAGTTCTCGCCAATCCTTGAACCTCTAAAAGCTCACAAAGATTACCTGTCAATCATTTCAAATCTCGATAACACGCATGCGTCCGGCCATGTCGACATGACCAGCTCGTTTCTTTCAGGTGTCGCTCGCAAAGATGCTAAGACGCCTTCTATCGACCAAATTATCGCTCAAAAAATCGGTCGCGATAACCGAGTCCAATCTCTTGTCGTAGGTACAGAACCTCCACGCGGTGGCAAAATTGTTGCCAGTACGGTTTCCTGGAGCTCTAAGTCTGCCATGATTACTCCAGAACTTAACCCTCAAACGGCCTTTGACTCAATGTTCCGCGATATGAATACACCGGAAGCCAAAGCCGCTATGAACCGCCGTCGCAGTGTAATCGACCTTGTCTTAAATGACGCCAAAGACCTCAATCGCAAAATCAGTAAAGCCGACAAACACAAACTGGCTGAGTATATCAGTGGTGTCCGCGAAGTTGAAAAACGTATCGACAATATCATGAAACCGAAAAGCTTCGACGATAGATGGATGCCATCCACAAAACCAACTTCTGCTGATTTAAAACGTCCTGGCAGCCAGATTCCAAAAGACAGGAATATTCACATGGACTTATTGATCGATCTGATCGTTCTTGGCCTATGGACAGACACTACTCGTGTCGGCACTTTAATGATGGGCCACGGCTTCAGTCGTAAAAGTTTTACTTTCCTGGATACCATAACTGACGATCACCACACCATGTCACACCACAAAGGAACGGAAGAAAAGGCTCGTCAGTACACTCGAGTTGCAAAGTGGCATATTGAAAAAATGGAAAAACTGGTCAGCCGTTTAAAAGCCATTCCAGAAGGAAACAGTAACCTTCTCGACAACTCATTGGTACTATTTGGGTCAGGTATGAAAGACGGCAATGGTCACAACAAGAAAATCCTTCCAATCGTTATTGCCGGAAAAGCCGGAGGCAATCTAGTTCCTTGTGGACACATTTCTGAAGAAGTCGGCACTAGATTCAGCAATTTACACGTCTCTGTTCTTAACGCCATGGGCGTTCCAGCCAAACAATACGGTGCTAGCAACGGTCCTCTAAAATCACTCAAGCTGGTTTAAAAAGAGGCTCATATGAAATCATTGAAAATTATAGCAGCCCTTTTCTGCCTTTCTGTCGGTGCCGAAGACATATCCAAACTCGAGTACAACAAAGACATAGTACCGATTCTGAATAAGTATTGTTACAAATGTCACGATAATGATGTTCAAAAAGGTGACCTGAATATGGTCAAAGCTCTGAACATTCCAGACACGATTGCCAAAAATCACAAAATCTGGGAAAAGGTAATCGAACAGGTTCACACCGGTGAAATGCCACCCAAAAAGCCTTTCATGCCCCCAGTAGTCACTAACAAATTACTCGATTGGCTGCATTACCAGATGAAAAATATCGATTGGTCAACGCACAAAAATGCCGGTCATGTCACCCTACCAAGACTTAATCGCCTGGAATATAATAATACCATCCGCGATCTTCTGGGCTGGGACCGCAAACCCGGCTCTAAATTCGGTGATGATGGTATAGGCGACAGTGGTTTCAACAATGATCGCGATGGTCTTTTCGTTTCTGCATCTCAAGCTGAAAAATACTTTGAAGCTGCCGAAAAACTTATGGACGATTACGTTAATAGCGGCCTGCCTCCCAAGAAGAAAGTTATAGAAGCTGAAAATATGCTGATTACCGATGAACTGACCGTTCCGCAAAAATGGGGCTATCTCATTGGCCGCAATCAGGATACAGTCTATACCTTTGTGCCTATTACAAGAAAAGGTTACTACGAACTGACTGTACGTGCCTGGGGGCAAAGAAATAAAAGTGACTCAGTGGCTAAAATGAAAATTCTCGTAAATAACTTTCTGAAAGCTGAAACTAAACTCAATTCGACCCCTGAAAATCCGGGTGATTACAAACTCATAATTTACCTTGATGAAGGCAATCACCAAATCAGCTTCAATGGCGTGCGGACTACTGCAAATCCAGAAGAAGCCAGAGCTAAGGTCTATCCTCTTAAAGACATCAGCAGTATCTATGGTAACATCCCTCTTGGTAAATCTGCTGAGAGTATGTGCACCATGGGTAAAACCTTCATGGCTCTGGACAAAATCTCTCTGGTTGGCCCACTCAAAGAGCTACCGGCTGAAGTTCCCACTAAACTGGCACAAATCGGCACCGGTAAAATTAAATCTGCTGGAAAGCCTTTTGAGAAAAATATTGTGCTTGAACAGTTCAATTTAAAGACTGAGAAAAAGGGGCTCAAAAAGAAAGCTTCCAACTATAACAAGGCCATGAAATTACTGCAAAGTAAGTACAATGCCTTGCGTAAAAAAGGTCCTAAAGCCGATCCTTTTGAACTTCAATTTTGCATAGATGAAATTATTTATGCAAAAGACAGAGCCGAAAAATCAAAAAGCTATCTGCTAAAGGATATCGGTAAAGATATCAAAGCGTTTCAACAGTTTGAGCAAAGCATAAAAGCAACACAGCAAAAGAACTTTGCCATAGTGAACGCTGCCAAGAAAATGATTCCTAAAAACTTGAGCATTTCTGCTGAAGAAAAAGCTGCCTTCACAAAGAAATACTCCGGAACCCAGTGGCTTTACTGCCGCGATGCACATGACTTTGTGGCTCCTCCAAGTCTAAAGAAAGTATTTTTCACCAGACCTGGCAATGGTCAAAGTGAAAGACAGGCTGCAGAGAAAATCGTTGAGCGCTTTGCCTCACGCGCTTTCAGAAAAGCGGTAACTAAAGATGAAGTCGCCAAGTACATGACTGTTTTCGATGCCGAAAAAGAAAAAGGCCAATCCTACAAAGAAGCTATAAAGCTGCCAATGGCTGCGATACTCATCTCTCCTCATTTTTTATACCGCTCGGAAAATGCCCCAACTCAGAAAAAAGAATTTAAACTGGATAACTTCCAACTGGCAAATCGTCTTTCTTATTTCCTCTGGATGAGTATGCCGGATGACGCACTGTTTGAGCTGGCCAAAGCCGGCAACCTGAGTAAACCGGATGTCCTGAGAAACCAGATTAAACGCATGATCCAAAGTCCAAAACTGAAAGCCTTTACGAAAACTTTTGGGGAGCAGTGGCTCGGATACCACGAACTCGGCAAGAGTAAAGTTCCGGACGAAATGGTCTTTCCAAAATTTACCGAAGACCTCCGCAAAGACATGTTCATAGAAACTGAAATGTTCATCCATGATCTAATCAGTAACAATGGCAGTATGCTCAATGTTCTCGACTCTGACTACAGCTACATAAATGAAAGACTCGCCAAGCACTATGGCATAAAAGGCGTTCAAGGAACTGAATTCCAAAGAGTGAAGCTAAAAGACAAAAATCGCGGTGGAGTTCTTGGTATGGGAAGTATTCTGGCAACAACTTCTCAGCCGGTAAGAACATCTCCCGTCGACCGTGGCACCTGGGTCCTTGAAACTCTCATGGGCAAACACCTGCCAGAGCCACCGGCAGACATTCCTCCTCTTCCAGAAAATGCCGGTGGCGAAAAAGCCGAATTGACACTGCGTCAATCTCTCGAGCAACATCGCGATAACGATCAATGCCGTTCTTGCCATGACAAAATCGACCCAATCGGTTTCGGTCTGGAAAACTTCGATCCTATCGGTCGTTTCCGCACCAAAAACTTTGGACGTAAAATTGATGCCCATGGTAAGCTGCCAAGTGGTGAGACATTCACTAATCCTGCTGAGCTGAAATCATTGATTGTTAAGCGTGAAAGTGACTTTGCCCGCAACATAGCTGAACGTTTCTTAAGCTTCGCCCTGGGCAGAAAACTCGAGTTTTATGATGAACCTGTTCTGCGTGAATTAGCGACCAGCTTCCACAAGAGTGGTTTCAAAGCCCATAAACTGATTGAAGATGTCGTCATGAGCTATCCTTTCCAACACCAAAGTCAGACTAGATAAGGATTGAGGACGCTGGCACTAGAGGATTAAGTAGCAGCGGCGGTAAAACCCGGGACCGCCGATTTCTAATCGGGCATCTTCTCACTCTGCTGGGACTACCGGCGACTCGCCGGTAAATCCTAAATACAGCCTTGTCAAAACCGCTAATTTTCTTATCCTTTTATTTAAAATGCGGTCGAATACTTATTGAAGCCTTAGTACGTACTTATAAGAAATAAGGAAACATATGAAAACAACATTTATACTTTTCGCTATTTTACTGGCATCCTGCAGCAGCCAGAATCATATAAAGCTCACTCATGGCCCCATGCTTGGACGCCAGACTTCAAACTCCATGGGCATTTGGTGTCGAACAGCCAAACCCACAACAGTTTTTGTCAAATACGGTACAGAAAAAGGCCGACTCAACCAAATTAGTAATTCCAGCCAATCTACAATCGACCGCGACAACACTGCCCGTATTTTTCTCAAAGATCTTAAAGCAGCAACAAAGTACTTCTATCAACTCATAGTCGATGGACAGCCACAAGGCCCGATTGCAACTCTTAGAACTCTTCCAGATGCCGAGACCAAATAGAACGAGCATAACCCTAAAGGTCTTTTTAACTTCTCCTTCGAGTTTGGTTGTGGCAACAACATCGGCAGCCCGCCAGTCAATGGTGTTCTCATGCCGACCTATAACACCCTCATTCGCAAAAACCTCGAAGAAAAAATCGACTTTGCTATTCTAAATGGCGACTTCATCTACGAGCAAGGCCGTGACTTCAACACTCAGCAATGGATGTCAGCCAATGGTGAAACTTCCCTTCCCCTAAACCTTCAGTTA